>JAITMW010000041.1 GCA_031277155.1 Clostridiales bacterium
GCCCGATATCTCCAAGCTGTTGGAGGTGGGCGTGGATGAAATTTTGGGGGCCGGACGAGGCGAGGAAGGCGGCGAGGAAGGCTTGCAAAAGCTGGTGGACGCGCCGCTGTTTGAAAAGATTTTGGCCAGGATAAGGATGGCGGGCAGCCTTTCGGAGCTGACAATGAATTTGGACTTCTTCGTATATCTGGGGGCCGCGCAAAAATCCGACGCCATAGCCGCGCTGCTTGAAATGGACGACTATCATCTGGCCCTGGACGAGATTTTGCCATACAGCAGCCAGCCCCAGCGCGCAACCATCGTCACCCATATCCTGGAAAACCAGGACTATGACCTGCTGGAGCAAATTTCCAGCCACATAAGCAATGAGATAAAATTTACGGCACTGACAACATTGCTTGACGAGGGCCGGTTTGACATCATAGAGGACAATATGCCCGCCTTCAACCGCAAGCACCGCGACATCATCGTGCAATACTTCGGCACAAACACAGTTGACATGGAAATTATTGAAAATTTCATACCATTTTTTGACAAAAATCAAAGACAGAGATTGGCGCAAAGCCTTAATTTAGAGGAGGAAGAACAATGAAAAAGACATTTGCAAAATTATTTGGCAAAAGAGGCAAGGTCATGTTAAATGACAAATTTGAATTGATGCACAATGTCAGCGCGGCAGCCCATAACACCAATGTATATTTGTATATGCGGCAGCATCAATAAATCAAGGAGGGATTATGATGAACGAAGCCAAAAACGAAGGCAAGATTAAAATATTGGAGATGCTGCAGGAAGGCAAAATCACCGTAGAGCAGTCCCTAGAGCTTTTGGCGCAGTTTCCCGATGAAAAAAAGGCCGGCAGGCGCATGGACCCGAGGCAAATCAATCCCAACAAGCGCAGGGACGAAGACAACGACAGCGAAAATTATGACGATTGGGAATGGGGCAGCGATTGGGACGAGGCAGAAGACGAGGACGGATATGATTTTTCAAACCTCGGCCAGCGCATAAAGGCGGAAATTGAGGGCGCCCTTGGCACCGATTTGTCCTCCATCGGCAACGACATCAAGCAAAGCATCAGGGATATCGGCAGGGATTTGGAAGACGCGGACATACATTTGGATATGTCGGGGCTTTTCGGAAATTATAAGCACAGGTCCACCGTCACATATATCTCGGACCCCGTACCCCAGGCCATTAACCAGCTAAAGCTAATCGGCAAAAACGCCAAGGTTGAAATAAGAGGATATGACGGCGACAGGCTGCGCATCACATGCAAATATAATCCGAAGCGGCAGGACGCGCAAATCATTGTAAATGAGGCGGGGGGCAGCTATGAAGTGCTGTACGACTATAACGCCATGCGTTCTGTGGCCATTTATGCCGAAGTGCCGCGGGTCTTCGTGGAAAGCATCCACGGCGAAACCAAAAACGCCATGGTGGGGCTTGATGGCATAAAATGCCGCCACGCCCATCTTCTCACGAAAAATGCGTCCATACGCGTTGAAAACTCGGACTGTAAAGAAATTGCGGCCCGCACCCGCAATGCCGCCATAAAGGCCGAAAAGCTGACGGCGGACAATATTGACTTTGAAACAAGCAACAGCAAAATTGATGTGGATGACACAACGGCGCAAACAGCACGGCTGACCACATCCAACAGCAAGGTGACGACGGAACATTGCGACATAAAACAGCTGTTTATCAAGACCACCAACGCGGGCATAAAAATGGAGCGTCTTTTTAAATACAGCGCGGCGCAGAGCCAGTGGGACGCAGAACACATCATAGAGGCCCATACCACCAACGGCGGCGTTTCTATATATGTGCCGCGGGATGTGGCCGCCGTCATCCAGGCTTCCACATCCAACGGGCGTGTTGATTGCGAGCTGCCCAATATGCTGATGGGCGAAATTTCCAAAAATTATATCAGCGGCAGAAACAGGGATTATGACAATGCCGCCAAAAAGGTGAAAATCAATGTCAGCACAACAAACAGCACGATAAAGTTTAAAGAAGAATAGCAAAAGGGTGCGAACAAATGTCCGCACCCTTTTTTGCGCTTTGGATTACTGCCAACGCCAGCAGCCCCCTAAGCCCCGTCCAAGGCCGCGGCCGCGACAGCCTAGACCTAAGCCTAAGCCTTGGCCTTGCATATGGTTTTCCCATGGGATAACAACGCCGTCTTCGTCAAAAGCCTGAAGGCCCCAAGCGCTGGTTATATTGCCATCGGCATCCAAATACCAGCAGCATTGGCCAAAAGTCGCATAGCCGTATGTATCCTGCCAAAGGCGCCCGCACCAGCTGTTTACCAAAAAGCCCTGCTCGTTAAACACTTGCACATTTGCGGCCTGCCCGGCCATCACCGCTCCGTGGCCATGATGTCCGCCTCCGTGATGTCCGCGGCCACGGGCAAACACGGTGCTGGTTGACAATGCAACCATCACAAGCACCATAAGCAACGCCAAAATACGTCTAGTTGTCATATATTCGCCTCCTTTTTTTATATTATACATCGCCGCGCCGGACAATTGATGAACATTTTGTAAACATTTCATAAAAAAATCCCGCAAGCCTCTTTGACCCACGGGATGTTTTGTTAAATTATCTACCTGTGCCGCTTTTGCCGCCTTGGTCGCCGCTATGCTCTTCATTACCGCGGCCGCCTTGTGTGCCTTTATTGGTATTCTTATTGTCCACCTCGTTCATCCTCCTTTCGCGAAAGATTTACATTACAAAAGCTATTATTTTCATGTGCTTCAAATTTTATACATCTATTTTTCAATGCCGGGAATTTGATATGGAATTTAATTGTGAATTGTAGTATAATTTTCAGTAGAGTAACTTCATTTTGTACATTGCCTTGCTTTTGCGTGGCGGTATCACGAATTTGTATTGGGGGTAGTAATATTGAAATATGCACTCTCATCTAACGAAACAGCGAACACGTTGAAAGAGATATTTGAAAGACATAAAGATGAGCGAATATGTGTAGTGGGTACAATGTGTTGCGGCAAAACAACTCTAGTCAAGCAGCTGCAAGAGTATAATTGCATTGATATGGACGACGAGTTTTGGATTCTGGCATCGGATGAAGAAATTGAATTTTATAGTCAACGACCATTTACAAAGGACATGAATGATTCGCTTTACAAGCTGTTTTGTGAAAGAATATCAGCAAAACATGGTTTCCCTCTATTTGGAGTTTATATTCTTGACTGTGAAGTTGTTGTGTATTTGGATATTGCCGATAATCTGTTGAAAGATTACTGTGAAATACGAGGTGATACTGATTTTATTGACGCCTATAATCTTAAAAAATGGCTGGAAGATGATTTGAATAATCATAGGGCAAAGAGCGACAGAGCATTATATTGTATAACCATAAAAGAGTAGTTGTCTGCCAATAGGCAACAAGCCGCCCACGAAGAAGCAGGCCCTGCTTGTACATTGCCTTGCTTTTGCGTGGCGGTATCACGAATTTGCATTTCGGGAGGGAAGCATTGTGGAATTCATAATCCGCAAAGTATTGCCGGAGGAAGCTGATGAATACACTGTTTGTCAGGTTTCATGCTGGCAGGCGGCTTATAAAGGCATTGTTCCGAATGATTATTTACATGCCATGTATTCAGATAAGCGGGTTGAAAGATGCAGAAAAGCGCTGAGTGAATCCGAGGATTCTTATTGTGCGGAGCTTAAGGGGGAAATGATAGGAAGGTTGGTTTTCGGAAAAAGCCGCGATGAAGAAAAGCCTGATGCCGGGGAGATAGAAGCAATCTATTTAACTGCGCCGTTCTGGGGCAAAGGTTTTGGCAAAAAAATGATGGATTATGCAATAGCAGCGCTAAAAGAGCAGGGATGTAATGAAGCGATTGCTTGGATGCTTGAGGAAAACAACAGGGCGAGGCTTTTCTATGAAAAATATGGCTTTACTTTTGACGGAGCCAAAAAAGAAATTGAATTAGGAAAAGCCTTAACCTTAATCAGATATGTGCTTAACTTGCGATAATAAGCTATATTTTTGGGGAAGTCATATGACAAAAAAGGCATATGGTATTTTTGCTGTTTTTGTTTACACCGGAGGATGTGAAAGGCATGAAAAAGGTTGTAATTGCAATGTCCGGCGGGGTGGACAGCGCCGTGGCGGCGTATCTGCTTGTGCAGGGCGGATATGATGTGCTGGGCATAACAATGCAAATTTGGCAGAGCGAAAACCCGGATGTGGTGGCCGCCAAGGGCGGCTGTTGCGGCATGACGGCGGCCCAGGACGCGCGTTTTGTTTGCAATGTGCTTGGGGTGCCCCATTATGTGCTTAATTTCCGCGATGTTTTCCGCAAAACCGTGATTGATTATTTTGCACGGGAATATAGGGCCGGCAGGACGCCAAACCCCTGTATCGCTTGCAATCGCTATGTGAAATGGCAGGCGCTTTTGGACAAGGCGACGGAACTTGAGGCGGATTTCATCGCCACGGGGCATTATTCCGAAATTGTGCGGCATGACGAAACCGGAAGATTAACCATATTGGCGGCGGACAATGCTAAAGACCAAAGCTATGCGCTGTATAATCTGACCCAGGGGCAGCTGGCGCGCACACTTTTCCCTGTGGGCAGCCTGCCAAAAGACGAGGTGCGCAATTTGGCGGCGCAAAAAATTGGTCTGCGCGTGGCGCACAAGCCGGACAGCCAGGAGATTTGCTTTATCCCCGACGACGACCATGCCAAGTTTTTACAAGAATATTTTGGGGAAAGCCTTGCGCCCGGCGACTTTGTAAATGAGCAGGGCGAGGTGCTGGGCCGCCACAAGGGCATCGGCGCATACACCATCGGCCAGCGCAAGGGGCTGGGCATGGCTTTTGGGCGCCCCATGTATGTGAAGCATATTGACGCGGCAAGCGGCAATATCATGCTGGCTGACGACGCCGCGCTGTTTTCAAGACATATGACCATAGACGACATAAATTTCATGGCCCATGATGAATTTGCGGGCGAGGTGCGCTGCTTTGGCAAAATACGCTATTCTCACAAAGCCGCGCCCTGCGTGATAAGATATGCGGATGGCCTGATATCCTGCACATTTGACGAGGCGCAAAGAGCCATAACCCCGGGGCAGTCGGCGGTGTTTTATGATGATATCGGGCGGATTATTTGCGGCGGGACGATAGCTGCCCCGCGATAACCACCCCGGGCTGAAGCCCACCCCTCCAAAGGAGGGGAATTGCCGCCTGTCCCTACTTGTCGCACTGGAAATATGTGCAGGGTATTGACATAGCACATATTATAGTATATGATGTACACAGCGAAAGAAAGGGGATGTGAATATGGAGCCAACAAACATCAATATTCGTATGGACAAAAATTTAAAGCGACAAGCCGAAAGCCTGTTTTCGGAATTGGGAATGAACATGACAACAGCGTTTAATATCTTTTTAAGGCAGTCTGTGCGAGAAGGCAGGATACCATTTGAAATTTCTCTCAACAGGCCTAATTATGAAACCCTTGAGGCTATGAAGGAAGCTGAAGAAATGAAGCAAAATCCGTCTTTGGGCAAATCATACACAGATGTTGACCAAATGATGAAGGAGCTGCTTGACTAATGTACACAATAAAACCTACAAGCAGATTTAAGAAGGACTTGAAACGAGTCCAAAAGCGCGGATACAACATAGATTTGCTGACGACAGTCATCAAAAAGCTGGCTGCCGGAGAAATCTTAGATGCGGCATGTCTCGACCATCCTCTTGAAGGCAATTTCAAAGGATGTCGTGAGTGCCATATCACACCGGACTGGCTCTTGATATATGAAATCTCGGATGATGTACTGATTTTATATCTGACACGCACAGGGACACATGCTGATTTGTTTGAATAATCGTCCGGATTATTTGCGGCGGGACGATAGCTGCCCCGCTATAACCACCCCGGGCTGAAGCCCACCCCTCCAAAGGAGGGGAATTGTCGGCACTGCGGCCATAAACCTTACAGCGTTATGGAGTATTTTTCATCATTTTCATCCAAGACAACAGCCCTGTTGCGGCCGCCCTCTTTGGCTTCATACAGCATTTTGTCGGCAAAATTGTATATGATATCCTGGTTGTCATGCATACCAAACGGCGCCACATATGCACCAATGCTTACCGTTACATGCTGCGCCGCTTCGGATTTTTCATGAGGTATGTCAAGGCCTTTTATGCGTTTAAGCAGCTGCAATATGATGTTTTTGCCATCGTGCTTTTTTTCCGAAAACCATATCATGGCAAATTCTTCCCCGCCTACCCTTGCGGCATATGCGCTTGGAGCCTCAAAGGGTTCGCTTAGCGCCTCTCCAATTTTACGGAGACATTCATCCCCCGCCACATGGCCATAGTGGTCGTTGTAATATTTGAAATAGTCGATATCAATAATGGCACAGCATAAAAAATTGTCTCTATCCCTGCCGCTTTTCATGTATCTTTTAAATTTTTGCATAAACGCCCTGCGGTTCGCAAGTTTTGTCAGCTCGTCCATTGTGCTTTGGGCCAGATATTGGTCCCTCTCTTTTTCCAGCTCAATTTTGCTATGGGTCGCTACCATTTTATGCATATTTACATACCAGGCGAAAGAAACGCCCACCACCACGCCGAATGTTGCGGGCGCCAGCTCGCAAATCCAGCAACACTCCGGATTTACGACAGAAAAGGTAATGGCCGCGTGAACAACAAGCACTCCCAAATTAAACAAAAGGCTTAACATAGCAACAGCGGGCAGAAACAAAACGCTGCCCGCCAAAAGCGTCATAAAAATTATGGACACAGCCGTTGGGGACAGCATCACGTCAATATATATCGAAATCGCCATAATAACAGCATATGCGCTGATTGTCATTGCATAAAGAAGTTTTTTGCTGATAATCTTGCCGCCTCTATGCTGTCTGTATTTATATATGGATGCGGCGGCAAACAACGCTGACGCAGCGGCCAATGAGGGAAACATGATGGCGGCCGTGGCTCCGTAATGGCTCCAATTTACGGTAGCAAAAATCATGAATATGGAAAATATGATTCCGCCAAGAATCATATTTGTGAGATTGTTTGCATATTCTCGCTCCACACACTTTATGTAGGCATCATGCCCTATGGTGTAATATTGCCATGCGGCAAATGTCTTGCGCAACGGTAGTTTCATTTTTTGATTGTCCCCTTCCGAAAAATATAGCATGTGCCGTAGGTGGTGCGGTTATTCCCTTTCCGCAAAAACCGATTGTATCCTTTTCTCCCTCACCTCATACACCTGGAAAAGATACCCTCCGTGGGAAACGCCGGGCTTTTCGCCATCGTCCGGTATGCGTCCCAAAAGATTCACCACAAAGCCGCCAAAGGTGTCAAATTCTTCTTCGGGCAGGGCAATGCCCAGGGCTTTGGCCACATCCTCGGGCTCTGCAATACCTTGTATCATATATTTGTCATTGCCGATTTCTTCTATATCCGGCACTTCAATTTCGTCATATTCGTCATAGATATTGCCCACAATCTCCTCGATGAGGTCTTCCACGGTCAAAAGCCCCTCACAGCCGCCATATTCGTCAAAAACGATGGCCATATGCATCTTTGACTTTCGCATCTCCTCAAAGATATCGTCAATCTTCTTAAAAGACGGCACCTTGTATGGCTCTTTCATAAGCTCGCGCAGGTCAAAGTCGTCCCGCAGGTCTTTGGATGTGAAAATATGCGTCATAATATCCTTGACATACAAGATGCCGACGATATTGTCGATTTCTCCTTCATAGACGGGATAGCGCGAAAGTTCGTGTTCCACAATGGTGTTGACAACCTCCTCGCGGCCTGCGTCAACATCAATGGCCACCATTTCCGTGCGGTGCGTGGCAATTTCATATGCGGATTTGTCGTTAAACTCAAAGATATTGTTAATCATCGCCTGTTCGGAGGCGTCAATGCTGCCCACGTCGCCGCCGCGATTCACCATGCTGCGTATGTCGTCCTCCGATACCCCAAGGTCCGGGCGGGTTGCATCCACGCCAAAACGGCGCATCAGCACATGAGAAAGAAAGGCGAAGAAGCGCACAAAGATGAAAAGGGGCAGGAGAAAAAGACGCAGCACCGGCAAAATTGCGCCCGCCATGGCATATGCATGGTTGATGGCCATTGTCTTTAAAATGTTGCCCAAAAACAGGGCAATGGCGGCACCGCCGGCCAGGACGCCGGCGGATATTGCGGCGCGCTGCGGAAAAACAAATATCAGCGCGCCAAAAGCCGCCCACGTCAGCACAACAGCCATGCGCAACATGGATTGAAAAAAGTCCATGTCGTCAACAATACTCTTTATGCGCATGGCGCGGCGGTCGCCGTCCGCGGCTTTTTCGCGCAGCTCGCTTTTGTCCAGGGCGGCAAAGGCTGCCTCGGCCAATGTCCATAGGGCCGTAAGCAGCAAAAAGCCCGCAAGCAATATCAATGCGTGCAACAAGTTAAACAACTCCCTTTGCATCATTTTAGCACAGTTTTCCAGCATATTCAAGTGAGAATTATTGTGCCGAGCAAAATGGCCAGCACAACCACCAACAGCGGCTTTATTACCTTTGCGCCGATTTTTATGGCCAGGCTGCTGCCGATGAAGTTGCCCAAAACGCCAAAGACACCCGCAAAGATGGCCAATTGCCAGGCCACTTGCCCGTTGGCAATAAATGTAATCAGCGAGCCTGCATTGGACGATAAATTTATAATCTTGGAATTGCCGTTGGCCGTCACAAGGTCAAAACGCAGAAACACCGTAAAAATCAGGATAAGGAAGGTGCCTGTGCCCGGGCCAAAAAATCCGTCGTAAAAGCCTATGACAAAGGCCGCAATGCCCGCGCCAATCAAAATTGTGCGCGTCTTTAGCGTGTCCGACCTGTCCCGGCTGCCAAAATCCTTCTTCACCAGCACAAACACAGCCACAACGGGCACGATGACAATCAAAACAACACGCAGCACATCGGGGTTTACAAGCAGCACAACCCAGGTGCCAAGGGCGCTGCCCGCAACGGCAAACACCACGGAAACAGGCACGGCCTTGATATATACTTTTTTATTGCGCATAAAATTAAACACCGAAAACGCGGTGCCTAAAAACGAGGAGAATTTATTGCTGCCAAGGGCCATATGTATGGGCATACCCGTGAGGACATATGCCGGGACGGTGATAAGACCGCCGCCGCCCGCGACGGAATCCACAAAGCCGCCAAGAAACACCAGGGCGGACAGCCATATTATTGTGATGATGTCAAATGTCATTATTTCAGCCATGCAATAATTATATATCATTCTTTTTGCAATTGCAATGATTGACAAGCTCTCCCAATGCTGGTAAAATATATAGAATTAAACAAGACAAAAAGGATGTGCCTAAAATGAAAGAAGAATTGCTTGCCATACAGACAAAATTTGCCGCGGAAATTGACGCGGCAGGGGGCCTTGCGTCCCTTGAGGACATTCGCGTGGCGGCCTTTGGCAAAAAGGGCGAAATGACGGCCATTTTGCGCGGCATGGGGGCCCTGCCCGCCGAGGAAAGGCCCGTGATAGGCCAAATGGCCAATGAGGTAAGGGCCGGCTTGGAAGAAAAGCTGGCGGAAAAAAAGTTGATGCTGTCAAAAGCCGCCATGGATGAAGAAATGGCGCGGCAAGGGCTGGATGTCACCCTGCCCGGCGTAAAGAGGGCCATGGGCCATCGGCATCCCGTCGCCATTGTCACGGAAGAGCTTTGCAAAATCTTCATGGGTATGGGATATGAAATTGCAGAAGGGCCGGATGTGGAGACGGATTATCATAATTTCGAGGCGCTGAATATCTACAGCGGCCACCCCGCCCGGGACGAGCAGGATACATTCTATGTTGAGGGCGGCAGGGTGCTGCGCACCCATACATCCCCCGTGCAAATCCGCTATATGGAAAACAATAGGCC
Source organism: Clostridiales bacterium (assembly GCA_031277155.1). Classification (GTDB taxonomy): domain Bacteria; phylum Bacillota; class Clostridia; order Lachnospirales; family WRAX01; genus WRBK01. The sequence goes on from JAITMW010000041.1 coordinate 9,933, forward strand.
GCCCATAGCCATTGTGGCCCCGGGCAAGGTGTTTCGCGCGGACGAGCTGGACGCGACACATTCCCCCGTCTTTCACCAGCTGGAAGGGCTGCTGGTGGACAAGGGCATACACATGGGACATCTTAAAGGCGCGCTGACGGTGTTTGCCAAGGCCCTTTTCGGCGAGGACGTAAAAACCCGCTTTAGGCCCCATCACTTTGCCTTTACCGAGCCCAGCGCCGAGGTGGATTTTTCCTGCTTTAGCTGCGGCGGCAAGGGCTGCCGCATTTGCAAGGGCGAAGGCTGGATAGAAATGGCCGGTTGCGGCATGGTACATCCCAAGGTGCTTGCGCGCTGCGGCATAGACCCCGAAGTTTACAGCGGCTTTGCGTTTGGCATGGGTATTGACCGCATTGCCATGCAAAGATATGGCATCCCCCATTTGCGGCTGCTGTTTGAAAATGATATGAAGTTTTTGCAGCAGTTTTAAGAAGGAGGCAATCATGAAAATCCCAATTTCTTGGCTAAAAGATTATGTCAACATAAATTGTGACACCGCCGCCCTGGCCGACAAAATGACGGCAAGCGGCAGCAAGGTAGAGGCGACAGAGCATCGCGGCGCGGAAATTTCCAATGTCGTCGTGGGCAAAATCACGGAAATCACGCCCCATCCCAATGCGGACAAGCTGATAATCACGCGGGTTGATATTGGCGGCGATGTGCCAATACAAATTGTTACGGGGGCCACCAATCTCACGGCCGGCGATTATATTCCCGTGGCCCTTGCCGGCGCCAATTTGGCCGATGGCCTGAAAATCAAAAAGGGCAAGATACGCGGCGAGCTGTCCGACGGTATGCTGTGCAGCGTGGAGGAGCTTGGCTCAAGCCGCACGGAATTCCCCGAAGCCCCCGAAGACGGCATATATGTCTTTGACGGACCCCGGCCCTTGGGCGCCGACGCCATGCCGATTTTGGGCCTTTTGGATGATATTCTGGAATTCGAAATAACATCCAACAGGCCGGACTGCCACAGCGTCATAGGTATAGCACGCGAGGCTGCTGCTGTGCTGAATGGAAAATTGAAAATTGAAAATGGAGAATTAAGGGAAGAAGGCAGCGGCGTTGTGCGGCATTTAATAGATGTGGAGATTGCCAATGCGCGGCTTTGCCCGCGGTATGTGGCCCGGGTGGTGCAAAATGTAAAAATCGGCCCGTCGCCCCAATGGATGCGCACGCGCTTGACGGCGGCCGGCATGCGCCCCGTCAACAATATTGTGGACATTACGAATTATGTGATGCTGGAATATGGCCAGCCCATGCACGCCTTTGATATCAGCGCAATTGAGGGCGGCACCATCATTGTGCGCAATGCTCGCGAGGATGAGAAAATCATCACCCTGGACGGAGAAGTGCGCGGGCTGGATGCCGACATGCTGGTAATTGCCGACGCCAAAAAGGCCGTGGGCATCGCGGGTATTATAGGCGGCGAATTTTCCAAAATCATGGACGACACAACGACAATTTTGCTGGAATCCGCCAATTTCCACGGCCCAAATATCCGCCAAACAGCCAAGCGGCTGGGTGTGCGTACGGATTCCTCGGGCAAATATGAAAAGGGCTTGGACCCCAGCCTTGCCCTGGACTGCGTAAACCGCGCGGCGGCATTGATAGAGCAGCTTGCGGCGGGAGATGTGGTGCCCGGCATAATTGACAATTATCCCGCGCCGCGCACAGAGGGCAAGGTGCCCTTTACCACGGAAAAAATCAATGCACTTACGGGATTAAATCTCACCTGCGCGGAAATGGACGATATATTGGCCCGCCTGGGCATTGCTGTGCAAAACGATGTGGCCACCGTGCCCACACATCGCGCCGATATTCAAATTTGGCAGGATTTGGCAGAAGAAGTGGCCCGCCTGCATGGATATGACCATATCCCCACCGTCGTGGCCTCCTCGGCCAATGTGGGAAAAAAAAGCGCGGCGCAAAAAATGGAAGAGCGCCTGACGGACGCAATGGTGGCCCAGGGCTTTTGCCAGGCATTGACATTTTCCTTTGAAAGCCCCAAGGTGTTTGACAAATTGGGCCTTGCGGCGGATTCGCCCCTGCGAAACGCCGTAAAAATTACGAACCCATTGGGCGAAGACACGGGCATAATGCGCACCACCATGCTAAATTCCATGTTGACGTCTCTGGCAAACAATTATGCAAGGCGCAATGACACCGCCGCGCTGTTTGAAGTCGCCAAGATTTACCACCCGAAAGAATCGCCGCAGGATTTGCCCGAGGAAAAAAAGATTTTGATGATTGGTCATTACGGCGATGTTAATTTTTTCCATACAAAGGGCGTGGTGGAGACCCTGGCCCGGCAATTCGGCATAGAAGAAGCCGCCATGCAATTTGTCGCCGAAAAGGACCTGCCCTTCTTCCATCCGGGACGCTGCGCCAAACTTTTTGTGGAAGACACGTTGCTGGCGGCCTTTGGGCAGGTTCATCCCGGTCTGGCCGAGGCCTATGAGATAGGCCGCGAGGCATATCTGGCATATTTTTACACGGAGGCCCTGTTTGCCCGCGCAAATCTTACGCCCGCATATGTGCCGCTGGCCCGCTTTCCGGAGATATCCCGCGACATCGCCGTGGTTGTGAAAGAAGATGTGATAAACGGCGATTTAATGACCACCATCCGCAAAAACGGCGGCAAGCATCTGCGCAATCTCTCATTGTTTGACGTATACATCGGCGAAAATGTGCCCCCCGGCACAAAATCTATGGCCTATAATTTGGTTTTTCGCGCCGAGGACAGGACGCTGACGGATGAGGAAGCGGCCAAGACCATCAGGAAGGGTGTGGCGGCGCTGGAAGATGCCCATGGCGCGGCTTTGCGGTCATAAAAGGAGGCGCGCCATGACATGGAACGACCTTTATCCAAAAGAACGCCAGCCTATGATGGGTGATATTGCCGGATATATCGGCGGTTTCAAGCCTGTATGGCTTGATTTGCTCGCATATTTTGAAACCGCCTATAAATGCAATCCCAAAATGACGCACAGCAGCTGCGGCATGAAGCCCGGCTGGAATGTGAAGTTTCAAAAAGGCAGCGCCAATTTTGGCACATGGTATCCGCGGCCGGACTCATTCGATGTTATGTTTGTCTGGAGCTATACCCTCGACCCGGAAATGATGATGCTGTTACCCGTATTGACCCCGCAGATGGCCGGGCATATTGAAGAGGCCGGCGACTTCATGAAAAATGGGCGGTGGATTATGTTTTGTGCTGATAATGAAGAGGTTGCGGAAGATTATAAGCGGATGTGTGCGGTGAAAAAGATGCCTATCATAAAGCCCTGACGCTGACCTCGCCCGAATTTAGCGCGAGGATTTCCCCATTGTCCTTTTGCACAATCAGATGGCCCATATCGTTGATGTCCAGGGCCACGGCCGTATAATCGCCGCGGGGGTCCTTCACCGTAATCAACTCACCCAGCATAAACAGGCGCTGCCTGTATTTTTCCAGCAATTCTGCCCGGCTGCTCTGTGCGGTCGGGTTTGTCATGCGCGCCAAAATTTCGGCGGCCAAAAGGCCGCGGCTGATTGTCGGCGGCTCGTCCATAAAGATGGCCGACGCGATATGCCGCAAGTCCTCGGGGAAATCCCCCGCGGATGCGGCAAAATTAACGCCGATGCCTACAATCATGGCATCGGCGGCGCTCTCCGCCAATATGCCGCAAATTTTTTTGCCCCCAAGAAAAATATCGTTTACCCACTTTATTTGCGGATTTTTGCCTGTTGTCACGCTGATGGCCTCGCAGACGGCCACGGCGGCATGGATGGTTATCAGCGTTGGCTCGGCAAAATCCGGCACGTGCCGATGCAATATGGTTGACATATAAATCCCCGCCTGCGCAGGCGAATAAAAGCTGCGGCCATGGCGGCCGCGGCCGGCTGTCTGCCGCTCCGCAATGACGGTTGTACCGTGGGCGGCACCGGCTTTGGCCAATTCCTTCGCGGTGATGTTTGTGGATTCCAGCACATCATGCACAAAAACCCTGTCAGAAAAATCGCCAAATTGCCGCGGCAATATTTTATCCATTGGCATATTCTCCCTCAATTTACGCCATCAGGCCCTCGTCCAGCCCCAACAGCTTGCATATTTTCAGGGCGTCTCTTGGGATGGGGTCTGCGGCGGTTGTTTCTATGAGGCGATAGTCCATAAAATCGGCAATTTCGTGCCGGGAGAGGCTTTGGGGCAAATTGGCAAGGCCCGCGACGCGGTAATATCTGGCATTGGGGGCCGTGATGCCGTCATAATGGGTGGACAGCAGGCTGACCGAGGGATATCCCGCCAGCCATGCGGCCACGGCGCGCACAATGGCCGCGCCTTCGGCCGGATTCGTAGCGCGGGCGGGCTCGTCCAGCGCGATGAAAAGAAAATTTTTTGGCGTATTCAGGGCGGTCGCAAGGGTGTTGAGGCTTGCCACCTCGCCGCCAAAGCTGGACAGGCCGGCAGCGGTATCTTGCAAATCCTGCGACACAAGGAAAATGCCGTCAAACAGCGGAATTTCGGCCTTTTTGGCGAAAACAAACATGCCCAGCACGCACAGCGCCGCATTTAGCACCGCGGTTTTAATGGCAACGCTTTTGCCGCCCATATTTGCGCCGGTGATTATGGTGGGGCCGTCTGCGTCCAGCCTCAGCGAAACGGGCGTCATGGCGCGGCCCTTTTGGGCCAGCGCGGCGGCCACCATAGGATTTATCATGTTCTGCAAGGCAACGGTGTTTTTGCTGATTTGTGGGCGCACACAGCCGTATTGTGCGGCCAGCGCGGCCTTGGCCATTGCCAGGTCTAAGCGGCCGAGATTGTCAATATTGCCGCGGAATTTTGGAATATGCGGGCGCAATTTGATAGACAGCTCTGACATTATGCGCATTTCCTCGGCAATTTCTTCCTCGTTGATTTGCGCATGACCCGTAGGGGCGAGCTGCGCTCGCCCGCTCCCTAAGCGATGTAATTTCTCCCGTCGTATGTCGGCCAAGGCATCCGAAAACCCATCGTCCAAGGAAAATGGAGCAGTGCGCAATTTTTGCGGGTCCAAAATATCCAGCGCGGCTGTCATGGGATCGAAAGAAATATCCGACAATTGCAGCTTTGCGTTGATTTCATCAAAAATCGGCAAAAACCGCTCCATCGTAAGCAAAAATCCCTTGGTCTCAAAAAGTTCCACCTCATTGAGCGTGCCGTTGGCCAGCTTTCCTAAAATGCCGCGGATATTTTTAAAATGCGCCAAAATATCGCGAAGTGACTGAAAGTCTTGGCGCATAAGCATGTCTATATTATCAAAGCATCGTCCCAAATCATCGGGGTCGTCAAATGGCGCCATTGACCGCAGCGCCTCACTGCCATAGGGCGAAGCCGGCGCAAGCCGGCGCATAATAAAGTCCAGGCCAATGGCTTCTTTTTGATTGTCGTCTAATCCCAGCATGTCGTCACCTCACACGCGGGCGAGCGCAGCTCGCCCCTACAATGTCAAATACCGGCACATTGATTGCCTGTTGCATTTTCACAAAAAATTCGGCGGCATCAAAACCCGCGCCATATGGCGACGTGGGATTTATTGTCACAGCCACCAAATTTATGCGCTTTTTGACAGAGAGCGTGCCGCCGCTAAGCCGCAATTTCGCCAGGGCCTTCGGGCCGATTAGGATTTTTGTGGCATCCTCGGCAACAACATGTCTGTCATAGAGGCCATCCAGCTTGGAGTCGGTTATCGCGCCCTCCATATAGACATATGGCTTTGACAGCGGGCGAGCACAGCTCGCCCCTACATGCGGCAGACAAAATATATCCACTGTATGGCATGTTTCAGCGATTACGGCATCCATACTTCTGGCCAAACCCGCACCAACGGCAAGCACCACAGCCTCCGCAATTTCGGGCATGGCCAGGCTTTTGCGGCCCACCGCACCATCAATGATGATTTTTGCGGCGCCCCAGTCCCGCAAAATCCGTGTCAAAGGCGCAATTTGCCGCGCCATAGACGCCCCCGCCAGCATCACATTTCCGGCAGACAGGGCCCGCGCGACCACAATGCGCCCCAGCGGCGTGGTAAAATCATCCATCACGGCCAAAATTTGGCGGGAAATGTCGTTGATGCCCTGCTCGCGCTTTGTCAGCAATTTCTCCGCCGTGGCAATGATGGTGCCCGCGGGCACATATATACGCGGCTTTGGCGTTGCCGTAACATGGTCAACCTCTTCGCCGTCCAGCCCAATGCTTGTCAGCCCCAGCGTGGTGCCCTGCGCCGCAAAGCCGCAAATCATGTGGTTTAGCGCGGTGGTTTTGCCCGCGTTTTTGGCCATCCCCGCAATCGCAATGCTGTTGTATGGCTGCAAAATCTCAATTAAAGTCTTAGGCTTAATCTTTGTCTTCATATGCACAGAATATCACATGCTGGTTATATTTACAACATTATTTTTTGCTGGACAAAATTTTGCCGACAAGTTATACTAAATAATGAGGTGATGTATTTATGAAAGATATAGTGATAGCGTCAGCAGCGCGTACACCCATAGGCTCTTTTGGCGGCTGTTTTCAAAATATCGGCGCCGTGCAGCTTGGGACGGTGGCAGCTAAGGCGGCTATGGAGCGGGCAGGCATTGAGCCGTCCATGGTAGACGAGGTAATTTTTGGCAATGTCCTTCAGGCAGGGCTTGGCCAAAATGTGGCAAGGCAGATAGCCATTGCCGCCGGCATCCCGGAGGATATGCCCTCTTTCACTGTCAACAAGGTATGTGCCAGCGGCCTAAAAGCCGTGATGCTGGCCGCCCAGGCCGTGGCCTGCGGCGAAGCCGAAATTGTGCTTGCGGGCGGCACGGAAAATATGTCCGCGGCACCCTTTTTGCTGCCCAATTTGCGAAGCGGGCATAAAATGGGCAATACAGAGCTGATTGACACCTTGGTTGCCGATGGCCTTACGGATGTTTTCAACAAGTATCATATGGGCATCACGGCGGAAAATTTGGTGGAGCAATTTGGCATAACGCGGGAAAAACAGGACGAATTTGCGGCAGCCAGCCAGCAAAAGGCCCAGGCGGCCATTGCCGACGGACGCTTTGCAGACGAGATTGCGCCGGTAGCCATGACCGACCGTAGGGGCGGCGTCCTGCCGCCCGTAGACACGGATGAATATCCGCGGGCGGGCACAACGGCCCAAAGCCTTGCAAAACTGCGCCCCGCCTTTAAAAAAGACGGCAGCGTGACGGCGGGCAATGCCTCCGGCATAAATGACGGCGCGGCGGCCGTTGTGGTGATGTCACGCGCAAAAGCTGACGAATTGGGCATAGAGCCTTTGGCCACAATAAAATCATATGCCGCCGCAGGCGTAAATCCCGCTGTGATGGGCCTTGGACCCGTACCCGCCACGCGCAAAGCCCTGGAAAAAGCCGGGCTTGCCTTGGCCGACCTTGATTTAATCGAATCCAACGAAGCCTTCGCGGCGCAATCCATCGCAGTTATGACAGAGCTTGGGTTGGATGCCGCCAAAATCAATGTAAACGGCGGCGCAATTGCCTTGGGCCACCCCATAGGCGCAAGCGGCGCGCGCATCTTGGTGACATTGCTGTACGAAATGCGGCGGAGAGAGGCGAAAACCGGCTTGGCAACCCTGTGTGTGGGCGGCGGGCAGGGCGTGGCGATGATAGTGGAAAAATTGGTTTAGGGGCAGGGGGACGGCAGATGGAATATCTTCGTAAAACCATAGGCAGTGCTGAATTAAGCGGTATTTTTGAACTTCCGCCAACGCTGCGCGACAAAGCTGATAATCCATGAGCAAATTTAACGAAAAATCCAGGGCCGCCTATAACAAAAAGGCCGACGATTACGATAATACCAATGACGGCAGGTTTACGCTGAAATTTAAGCGATTGCTGGTGGATTGCATTGCCGTAGGGGGCGCGCCCCTGCGCGTCACGCCAAATATTTTGGACGTGGCCTGCGGCAATGGCACCCTATTGGCTATGCTGGACGGCAAAACACCCATAAATGGCTTTGGCATCGACATTTCTGACCAAATGATAAAAAATGCCGCGGCGCGCAATCCCAAAATGGAATTTCACGCGGCGGGGTGTGAGGCCATGCCTTTTGGCGACGGCACAATGGACATTATCACCGTCTGCGCCGCCTATCATCACTTTCCGGATGTGGACACATTTGCGCAGGAAGCAGGTCGGGTGCTGAAAGCCGGCGGCAAAATCTACATTGCGGAGATTTATCTGCCCGCAATTGTGCGGCTGATTATCAATCCATTTGTGCCGCTGTCCAAGGCCGGTGATGTGAAGTTCTATTCGCCCAAGGAAATTATAGGCAACCTAAGCCGCCATGGCTTTGGGTGGGCCGATGTGACAATACAAGGCAGTATACAGCTTGTTTCCATGCAGAAGATGCGTGAAAATACTGCTTGCCTAAATGGGGAGAGGTGATATATAATATAGGTTCAGGGACAATCGAAAAGCAAGGCGGTTGGCAAAATCTCCCGTGAAGGGAGGTGAGGCCATGTCTACATACGAGCTTATTATGCTGATTTCGCTAATAATTCTTATGATGGATATATTTTCTAAAAGAAAATAACCGCCCCTGGCCAGGATAACGGTTATTTTTACTAAGTAATCATACCCTGCCAACCGCTTTGCGATTGTCTCTTTTTATATTGTATCACATATGTTGAATTTATGCAACAATATTTTTCACCTTGAAAGGGGTTTGGTTTATGAACGAAAGAGCAATGATAAGGCTACGTATGGGACAAAACGACGCCCACTATGCGGGAAATTTGGTGGACGGCGCGCGTATGCTGGCGCTTTTCGGCGATGTGGCCACAGAGCTGCTGATACGCCATGACGGCGACGAGGGGCTGTTTGTGGCCTATGATAATGTGGAATTTGCCGCCCCTGTCTACGCGGGGGACTATATCGAGGCCACGGGCGAAATTGTCCATGTGGGCAATACTTCGCGCAAAATGACCTTTGCGGCCCATAAGGTGATTGCGCCCGTGCCCGAGGCAGGCGTGACGGCCGCCGAGGTGCTGGCAGAGCCTATTTTGGTGTGCCGCGCAAGCGGGACATGTGTGGTGCCCAAGGATAGACAGCGGCAATTATAGAGGTTTGAGGGCAAATATTGAGGATTTTAGGGATGCCATTGACCATTTATCTGTCTTATTGCGAAGGGGCCGGAATTGCGCCGCAAAGACCCTCATATAACACTGTCACAACTTAGAAAGGGCGATGAAGAATATGGAAAAACTGATTATAACCGCCGCAATCAGCGGCGCAGAGGTTACGAAACAGCATAATCCCGCGGTGCCATATACCGTGGAGGAAATTGGGCGCGAGGCGCTTTCGGCTTA
>JAITMW010000147.1 GCA_031277155.1 Clostridiales bacterium
AAATATTCTAATAAAAGAGGTGCATTATCATGAGCAAATTCAAGAAATTGGCCGCAGCGGCCCTTTTGGGCGCGCTTGTTTTGGTTGCCGTCGTCGCCCTTGCTGACGAGCCGCAGCCCGCAGTCGAACAGCGGCAAGAGCCGCAGCCTGCAATCGAGCAGCAGCAGGAGCCGCAGCCCGCAGTCGAGCAGCAGCAGGACCGGCTTCACATTGAAAACGAAATAACGCAGGAGGAAGAAGCAGCGCAGGAGCCTGAGCAGGAAATTACGCAGGAATATCAGCAGGAAATTACGCAGGAATATCAGCAAGAAAACCCCGAAGAGACCATTACAGAAGTCAACATTCCGGGTGAAACGCTGAGAGGCAAAATTGAAGACCTTCTCGGCGGGCCCAATTTCTTGTCCTTTACGGGCACCGTGGTGGAAATTGTGCCCGTTTTGGGCAATGACGGCCTGCCGGCCACAGACCAGCACTATGTCAGGATACGAAGCGAGTATTACGGCACCACCATCTTCCGCACAGACCATGAAACCTTTGTTTTGGGCAAGGCCATTGAAGTGGGCGACACCATAACCGGCTGGTTTACCGCCGCCGACCCGGCGGTTCTGACCTATCCGCCGCAGCATCTGGCGCGGGTCATCACCGGCGGCACATTTGAAAATGTGAAAATCGACCGCTTCCATCTGGACGAGGTGCGCGGCGCGCTGGTTTCATCCCGCAGAGACCTTGTGCTTAATTTTATGCAAGACACCCCTATTATGCTGCAAACCGGCGCGAGATTTTTTGTGCCCGAAGGCTCTGCCCTGTTAAACGAGCTTGACGGCCGCCTTTTGGTCGTCACCCACGGCGCAACCGACGCGGCCATGCCCGGCGGCACCCTGCCAAGCGACCCTTCACTTTCGATTACTGTCCTGGTGGAAAATGCCGAAAATATGCCGGAGACCTTTAACCCGCAGCGATATACAAACGAGGGCATAACCGTCAACAGCCAAAGGCTGGATGTCACCTGGCAGCAAATTAACGAAACGCCTTATGTACCTTTTAGGGCCGTCGTCGACGCTTTGGGCCATGGCGACAGCGTTGTGTGGGAAGGCATCAGCCGGACGGTGAAGGCGCACAACGGCACCGACTCCATTGTCTTTCCAATAGATTCCATCCACTTTATCGCAGGCAGCAACATTGTTTCACTGCCGCAACCCGCCGTCATCCAGGACGGCACCACCTATGTGCCCTGGCAGTTTTTCAGGGATGTCTTTGGCGTCAACGCCTGGTTCAGCGGGGGGCAGGTCTTTGTTGACAGGGAATATGCGATGCAATAGAGATCCTTCGCTTCGCTCAGGATGACAGTTTGAGCTTTTCGGGATGACAGTTTGAGCTTTTCGGGATGACAGTTTGAGCTGTCGGGATGACAGTTTGGGCTTTCGGTGCCCCCACCCGTCATTCTGAGCTTAGGCGGTCTTAGCGGCTTTGCCGCTTAGACCGCCTTGGCGAAGAATCCCTCACCAAAGCAGCTCCACCCAAACACCGGCAGAAACCTCTGCCGGTTTTTTTTTCGATAAATTCAAAAAATTTTGATTTTGGCTTGCAATTTTTGCTATGTCGTTATACTATATACATATGGAATCCTGATTGATTTGGAGGATGAAGCATGAATGTAAAAGTAGATATCAAACAACTGTTGGTTGACTTGGACGATTTGGACTTTGCGACCCTGGACGGAGCCGAGCTTGAAGCGCTGATATACGAAATGCTGGAACATCTGGGAGACCCCGACTCCCAGCTGCGCGAGGGGCTTATATATCCCACCTTGGCGCGTATCATCAGCGAAAATATCCTGTCGAGGGAGCAATATATCCATTTGCTGGAAACATGCATTGGCGAAAGAAATTTGTTCTACAAGTTGGGCGAAAGGGGCGATTCTGTCTTTATGCGCTCTTTTTCGGCATTGCTTGTAGCATCCCTCATCTCGGCCGATGTAAACAGCCATTTTTTGTCAAAGGAAGCCTTCGCCGACACAATGAGCAAATGCATAGAATATATCGAAGCCGAAATGGACACCAGGGGCCACATTGACGGCAAAGGCTGGGCCCACGCCATAGCCCATGGGGCGGACATGCTTTTGTCCATCGTAAAGCATCCCCACTTCGGCCCGGAAAAATTCCTTGTCATCCTGGAAACCATCGAAACCTGCCTGTTTAAAGAGGCCGCTTATGTGGACGCCGAAGACAAACGATTTATCTTCGTGCTTAGGGCAATGCAGGATAGGGGCTTTGAAGAGCAAATTTTGGCCAAATGGATTGAAAAAATATTCGCAAAATTAAAAGCTCAGTTCAAAAATGAGGGATTTTCATATAAATATCATCGCGTGATGACAAATGTGGAAAACTTTATGAAAAGCCTGTATTTCAACCTAAAGGCGGACAGAAACGGGCTGTATCTAAGGGTGCTTTTGTTTGACAACATCAAGGCCCTGCCTTATAATCGCGCCGTTTTTTAAAAGATATGGACACTTTGAAGCTCAATTACGAAGATATCCGGCTGATAGTGCCGCAAATGTCCTATATGGACAGCTATCGCGCCGCATATGAGGAATATGGCAGGCGCGGTGTGGAGGACTTTGCATATCCCAAGGTGGCTTCAAGGCGCAATGCCGCCGCATATCTTAAGCGCCTGGAGAATTTTCGCCGCGGCATAGACATCCCCAAGGGCTATGTGCCCTCCAGCGGCTTTTGGCTGGTGGATGGGCGGCATTATCTGGGCAGCGGCGATGTGCGGCATTATCTAACCGACAATTTGCGCAAGCTGGGCGGCAATATAGGCTATTCCATAAATCCGCTGTTTTGGCGGCGCGGCCTTGGCACATTGCAGCTGCAATTGCTGCTGAAGGAGGCAAAAAAGCTGCACATCACAAAGCCCGTCATCACCTGCTTTGACGAAAACACGCCGTCGGCCAAAATTATCGAAAAAAACGGCGGTGTGCTGATAAAGAAAATAAACAACCGGTTTCGCGGGCAGGACAGGCTTACGAGAATATACGAAATTGATTTGACACAGCAATGTTGATATGATATGATATATTGGTCAGTCTGTATGTCAATTTAAACTTTACGGAGGGAAACATATGATGAAATTAGTAAACGAAGCGGATTTCGAAAACGACGTTTTAAAATCCGAAATTCCTGTTGTCGTCGACTTTTTTGCCACCTGGTGCGGCCCTTGCAAGATGATAGCCCCTGTCCTTGACCAATTGGCGGACGAATTTGCGGGCAAGGCCAAAATTGTGAAGCTGGATGTGGACCAAGCAAAGCAGGTGGCCATACAATATGGCGTAAAAAGCGTACCCACCCTTGTCTTCTTTAAGGACGGCGAAATTGCCGACAAGGTTGTGGGCGCACAGCCCAAAAGCGAGCTTAAAAACAAAATAGCAGCAATGGTTGGTTAATTAGACCCAGGCCGGATGCCGAAAAATCCCTCCCGATTTTTTATATCCGGCCTTTTTTGTTATTGTACCTGAAAAATCACGAGGAGCAGCCAAAGCTGACAAAATATTTTTTCCGGAAAGACTATTAGGAGGCATTATGTCCTTGATTGTTATCAGCTTTGACGGTGTGAAGGACACCGAATTTGAAAAAATGGCCGCCGACGCGCAAAGCTATCCCAACATCGCCGCCTTTATGCAAAGCGCGCGCTATACCGGCGATGTGTTCACCACCTTTGTGTCCAACACATATCCCATACATAGCTGCATCTCCACCGGCAGGCATCCCAAAGAACACGGCATCGTCTCAAACATTTTGGGCTATGCGGACGGCGCGGAGATTTGGGCGCAGGAGGCCAAATTTATCACCGCGCGCACCATATTTCAGGCCGCCGCCCAAAAGGGCCTGAAAATCGGCACAGTGGCCTGGCCCGTCACCTGCGGCGAAAAGGGCATTAAATGGAATTTGCCCGAGGTGCATCTTTTGCCCGGCCAAAACAGGATTATAGAGCATATGCGCCACGGCAGCGCCATCTTTCAAATAAGGGCACTGCTGCGCCACGGCAAAAAGATGCAGGGCCTAAAGCAGCCCTATCTTGACGATTTTTTTACATCCGTGATGGTTGATTTGTTGCGCGAAAAAAAGCCCGATTTGGCAATGGTGCATCTGCTGGCTTATGATGATTTTTGTCATAATTTCGGCATTTGCGACGAAACAGACACAGCCCGCGCCGCCCTGGACCACAACCTGGGCAGAATTTTGGCGGCGGCGGGCGACGATGCCACCGTGATTGTCTTTTCCGACCACGGCCACCTAAATGTATCCGAAAATATCGACCTTGCGCCGATTTTTGGCGACATCCTGCACGAGCAATGCGGCGGCAGCGCATTTTTTACCCGTAAAGTTGAAATCATCGAAGAATATTCCTGGTTTGGCCGTCTGCTGACGGAAGAAGAGATGGACGTAAGCGGATATGCCGGCCGGGCCGCCTTTGGCATTGGCGCCGCCCGGGGCTTTAGCTTCAGCGATTTGCCCCATCGCGCCAACCACGGCTATCCGCGGGATTATGACGAATATCGCGTCTTTTTCGCCGTAAAAAACGCCAAGCGCGCCCCGCACCGCCTACCCTTTGAGGATATACGCAATGTCACGGCCATAATTGACCAAGAGCTGGGGCTGGGCATGGATTTATAGGGGATGCCGGGTAAACCCGGCTGAAGTAACGACTACAAGTCCTTTGGCACAGGTAGGGGCGGCCTGTGGCCGCCCGCAGTTACATAGGCGCAGACAGGCCGCAGGAAGACCAGGCCTGCGGCGGGAGCAAGGCCCCCACCCTATGGTATTCGGGCGGCAGATTGCCGCCCCTACGGATATCCATGGCCTTTGTAGGGGCGGCCTGTGGCCGCCCGCAACTTTGGAGATGACAAAATGCTTGAACCCGCTCAGGAAAAATTGGAAAGGTATGCCGCGGAATTGCGCCGGTCGGACAGGCGCGCGGAAAAATGGCGCAAAATTGCCGTGATTGCAATGGCAGCGCTGGCGGTATCAACAACCGTGCTTTTTGTACGAGAACACCGCTTTGAAACAGCGCGCCAAAGCCACTTGAGGGATTTGCAGAATAACATAAGGGAATTTGAAAGCATAATGTGGGATTTTGACGCGCCCTGGAGCAGTGTTGATGATTCAATCGACCGACTGCGCGCAGAAAACGGCGTTTTCAGGGCAACAACCCGCGCATTGTGGAATCACCATGATTGGCGAATAGGAACAATTGACAGCGAACCCTGGGAATGGTGGGCTTGGCAGGAGCTATACTTTGTGCGTGTCGACGCTCCGGAGGTTTTACGGGAAAATCGGGCTGACATCGCCATCATAATATGGCGGCTTGTTGATAACATAATGGGCGAACCCGCCTTGGATACATATGACGCGCTGCGGCTTGTGCTGGCCGCCCGTGATGAAATCAATGAATTTTTTTGGGAACATGATTTTGAGCAGCAGAGCAGATATCTTGTGGAAAGAGTGCGGTCTGAGCTGCGGAGGCTGCAAGACTATATATACCTGGATATATACCTAGCATCCCATCATGGCTACGCCGCCACAACTTACGAGATTGTTCTTCGCACCTTGGCCGCCTTCGTAAATCATGCATTGCATAATCTTTATGCCCATCACGGCGAAGAATTTGCAGGCGCCGGGCTGGATATTTTTATGGATTATCCCACTTTGCTGGGGCGGCTCTTTAGATATCATGACAATCCCAATGAAATTGCGTGGCGGATGGCCGTAATGCTTTGGGAGCTTAGAGAGGCCATAGACCCCGTGATGGACTGGCGGCAAATAAGCGGTATGGTTGCCGAAACCATGGATGAAATCCAAGAGATGTACCAAATGTGCATTTATTAAAAAAAATAATATAGAAGGATGTGTATGAAAATGAGCTTTTTGAGAAAAATTGCCAAAGATGGCCTGCGCAATGTTGCGCAAAATGTATCCAACGCAGCACAAACAAAGATTGGCCAAGCAATAGCACCTCAAGCACCCCAACAAGCACCTCAAGCACCTCAAGCGCCCCCGCAAGCACCCCAACAAGCACCTCAGCAAGCACAGCAGGGTATGCAGCCTCAGGCCGCGCAATCGGGAGGCGTGCTGGAAGGTGCCCTTGCCAGCCTTTTAGGTTCGGCGGAAAGATTTGTTGACAATGCAGGCAAGTTGATTAGCAGCACTTGCCCAAGCTGCCAAACACCCGGAACAGCCAATACTGCCTGCGAAAAGTGCGGCACACAAATTCCCGTGCCGCCTGCTTTGGCGGCGAATGAGCGTCCCACCAACTGCGGAAATTGCGGCGCAGTAGCTAAAGACGCCACCTGTGAATATTGCGGCACCCGGCTTTGGTAAAAAACGCTCTTCTACGTCATGGAGGTTGATTATGTTAAAAAGTTTCTCTAAAGAAGAACGCAGCTGGATTATGTACGATTGGGCGAATTCCGTCTTTGCAACCATCATGCTGGCCGCCATTTTCCCTGTCTTTTTTGTGCAGATGGCCGGCGGCGAAGGCACCCAGGGCAGCATGTGGTGGGGCATAGGTATTGTGGGGGCGCGATTTCTAATGGGTGTGGCCGCGCCCTTTATAGGCACTTTGGTAGACTATCGCGGCTATAAAAAGCGCCTGCTTGCCATTTTCATCGCCTTTGGCATATTGGCGCTGCTGTTTGTGGCGGCGCAAAGCAGCTGGCAAATGCTTTTAATTGGCTATGTGCTGGCCAATATACTTTGGTCAGGGGCAAATCTCGTTTATGACAGCTATCTGCCCGATGTCACCACCAAAGACCGCATGGACAAGGTAAGCTCCTGGGGCTTTGCAATGGGCTACATAGGCGGAAGCACCATACCGTTTTTATTTGCAATTTTGCTTATCATGTTCGGCGAAAATTTCGGCATTGACGGCGTTATGGCCGTGCGCCTCTCCGTTGTGATTACGGCCGTCTGGTGGGGCGCGTTTTCAATACCCATGCTTCGCAATGTGCGCCATAAATATGGCGTGGACGCGCCGAAAAAGGGTCTTGTGGGGCACACCTTGCGCAATATCATAGACACGGCGCGGCGCATCGTCAAAAACAAGGGTATGCTTGTCTTCATCGTGGCATATTTCTTCTATATCGACGGCGTGGGCACCATCATCAACATGGCCACGGCCTATGGGGCAGAGCTTCAGCTGGACGCAACCATGATGATACTTTCGCTGTTTATCATGCAAATTGTGGCCGTGCCCTTTTCCATCCTGTTTGGCCGCCTTACCAAAAAAATCAACCCCATAACCGTCATTGTCTGCGCCATTTGCATGTATCTCCTCATCGTCCTCACGGGCTTTATAATGGGCTTTGGCCTGGAGGTTGCCTGGTTTGATGTGGATACAGCCATCATCATCTTCTTTGTGCTGGCCTTTATGGTGGGCACGGTGCAAGGCGGCATACAGGCCATTTCCCGCTCTACCTTCGGGCGCCTCATCCCGCCCGAAAGCTCCGGCGAATACTTCGGCTTTTACGAAATCTTCGGCCGCTTTGCCGCCATTTTGGGCCCCGGCCTGTATGCCCTGGTGCTTCACCTTACGGGCCGCCCGTCCTTTTCCATCATTTCCATCGGGGCAGTCTTCGTGATAGGCCTGACCATACTTTTGGCCGGGCGCAAGCACCTAAGCGCCAGCCTGCGGGCCAATGAAAATTAATGTTTAGCCGCGGGACGCCCCGGGGTGGTATTCCCCTCCTTTGGAGGGGTGGGCTTTAGCCCGGGGTGGTTATTGGATTGCCTCGGCATAAAGATAGGCCGTTTACACGGCCTTTTTTATTGAAAAAAATTTCTTGTGACAAAAGCGGATTTTTTACGTATACCCTATTGAAAGCAACAGAGAGGGGGGATTGCATGAACGCGCATGGAAAAGCGGCGCCGCTTATGGGAAGCGTTCGTGAAAAAGTGGTACCGGCAAGGCAGGAAATGGACGACAGGCTTTTGGAGGCAATATACAACCGGCATTATGACGCTGTGTATAACTATATTTGCTTTAGAATCAACAATCATTTTGACGCCGAAGAGCTGGCCGCCGATACCTTTGAAAACGCGATAAGGCGGTATCATACCTATAGGCCGCAGCTTGGGCCAATACAGGCGTGGCTAATTGGCATAGCAAAAAATGTCGTGGCGGACTATTTCCGCGGCAAAAAGCGCAGGACATTTGTGCCGCTGGACGATATTGCAGAGCTGGTTTCACCAAGCCGCCGGCCCGACGAGGTCGTCGTCTTCAACGAGGACAACCGGGCTTTGATGCGGGCCATGTCCACCCTCAAAGACGCGGAAAGGCAAATATTGTCCATGAAGTTTGCAACCGACCTTAAAAACCACGAGATTGCAAAAATAATGGGCCTTAGCGACACCAATGTGGGGACAATTGTAAACAGGTCTGTCAAAAAACTGAAAAAGATTTTGGAAAAGGAGGAAAGGTCATGAAAGAAGAGGATTTTGTTCAAGAATTCATTGAAAAAATGAAGCACACGGATTTTTCTTCCGAAAGCGGGAATAAGGCGGCAAATTTGGAGGCCCTGCGGGCCAAGCTGCCAATAATCAATCAAGAGGGGAGAATTTTTATGAAAGAAGGAAGAAGAGGAATCAGAAAACCCATTGCAATCGCGGCCTGTGTCGCCATCCTTTTGTCCATGTCGGCCGTGGTTTTTGGCCAGGACATCGTCAACTATATCAGAACCACAGTGCTGGGCGAATTTGCGGTCTTTGTCACCGGGCCGGAGCTTCCCGAAGAGGAATTGCAAATAGCCCAGGAAGAAGCCCGGGCCATGATTGATACCGGAGAAATAGCAATCACGGTAACTACCCAAGACGAGCAAAGATATTCCAATTGGCTGACCTTCACCGACCCCGAAGAAGGCAAAAGCCACTTTATCACCAATGTGATGCTGCCGACCTATGCCCCCGACGGCTTTGATTTCAAGCATATTTTCTACTATGTCGAAACACGGGAAGACCTTGCGCAGCCCGGGGCAAATAAGTAGATGGGCGTTGTGTTTTGCAACGGCGCCGAGGAAGTCCGTATGCAAATCCGCTATATGACCGAGGATTCGG
>JAITMW010000006.1 GCA_031277155.1 Clostridiales bacterium
ATATCGCGGACCGTTGGCGCAAATGCCGGTGCTGTGGCGGACTATACCTTCGCGTTAATGCTGGCAGTTGCACGAAAAATCATACCCATAGATGCCGCCTGCCGCAAAAATGATTGGAGTAAAATCACGGCCATTGATGTTTTTGGCAAAACCCTTGGCCTAATCGGTTTAGGCGAAATCGGCAAGGGGGTCGCGGTCCGCGCCAAAGGCTTTGGCATGAAGATACTGGCCCATGACCTTTTTTGGGATGAGGATTATGCCAAAAGTGTCGGCATCAAATATGCCGCGCCCGAGGAAATTTACGCAAAGGCGGACTTTATAAGCATCCATACCCCGTTGACGGAACAAACCCGCAATATGATAGGCGGATTGCAAATTGAGGCCATGAAGCCCACGGCTGTTATCATAAACACCGCCCGAGGCGGCATCATTGATGAGGGGGCACTGCTGGCGGCACTACAGAGCGGTCGCATCTACGGTGCAGGCATAGATGCCTTTAAACAGGAGCCCCCTGCCAATCCCGCCTGGTTTTTGCTGGATAATGTGGTGCTGGGTTCCCACTGTGCCGCCTCTACAGCCGGAGCAACAGAGCAAATGGGGCGCATGGCGGCAGGTAATTTGATACGTGATTTGGGATTGTAGCCCAGAGGGTGTCCACACCCTCTGGGTATATAAAAAATCTCTCAACCCTCCAATACCGGATTGTTTCGGGCGCGGCGGCTGTGGACTTATCAATTAACATTATCACTACGCCGGGCAAAGCCCGGCTCCGTTACGGCGGCTATGCCGCCGCGCCGCCCTGAGTGCGGCGACGGGGTACGGATTTCAAATCCTTCATCCCGTCTAAAAAAGCCGACAGGCATCACGCTTGTCGGCTTTTTTATTCCATTGCCTTATTTTTTGCTGATTTTAAACTGATCTGTCAGAGACCGCAGCATACTGGCCTGGCTGGACAGTTCTTCGCTTACCGCGGCATTGCTTTGCACAGAGGCAGAATTGATGGAAGTGCCGCTATGTACGGCTTCCATGCTGCTTTTGATTTTGACAATTTCGTCGGCTTGCTCGTTGGAAGCTCGGGCGATATTGGCCACAACGTCAGCCACACCGGCTGTTGCCTCGACAATTTCGCTTAGGGCCTCAGATGTTTGTGCTGACTTTGCCACGCCCAAATCTACGCGGCTCATGGATTCTTCAAGCATTGCTGCCGTATCTTTTGCCGCCGAGGCGCTGCGGCCCGCCAAAGTGCGCACCTCCTCCGCCACCACCGAAAAGCCTTTGCCATGCTCGCCCGCTCTGGCCGCTTCAACAGAGGCGTTAAGCGCAAGCAGATTCGTTTGGAAGGCAATGCTTTCTATGATGCCGACAACCTTTGCGATTTCCGCCGAGGATTGCTTAATTTCCGCCATGGCAAAGGACATATCCGACATATGCTGCGTGCCGCTGTTGGCGGCCTGCTGCACCCTGCCGGACAGCCGATTGGCAGATTGGGCATCTTCCGCGTTTTTCTGCGTTTTATCTGTCAAAACGCCGATGGCGTCTGTCACTTCGCTCATTGCGGCGGCCTGCTCTTCAAAGCTGGCCATCAGGCTCTGGGTGGATGACGAAATTTGGTCCGCGCCTTGCTCTACCTCCGCCGAGGCCGTTTGAATCTCGTGAACAAGGGCGCTTACAGATTCTGTAATCATGCCGATTGAATCCTTAATAGGGCCAAAGTCTCCCACATATTCGCGGTGGATTGTGATGTCAAAGCTGTTTTCGGCAACTTCGCGCAATTTTTCCGTTATTTCGTCCACATAGCTTTTAATTACGTTTACAGACTGCTGTACAACGGCCTCTATGGCCTCTTGCTCCATGGCAATATCCCTTGTGCTGTCGTCATGTTCAATTTGCGGGAATTTCAGGGCCAAATTGCCGCCCTCCAGGGCAGTGACAAGGGTGGCGCTGAAATTGTCAGACAGCTGACCGCGATATGTGCTGAATTTTTCGATATCCCTTTGGATGTCTTTGATGCGGGTGATATTGGCCAGCTGTATAAGCGCGCATACCGCTCTGCCGTCATATGAAAAGGGCACAAGGCTGTATGACATATCATATGGTTTTGGGTCGTTAAGTTGCAGCTGAAGCTCTATACCGGACTGCGGTGCGGCCTCTTCAAAGGCTCTTATGGTGGCGGGATGCCCCGCAAGGTCATAATTCACCAAATCGTTTATATGCATACCAACGGCATCTTCAACGCCAATGCCCGTATATTGCCGCACAGCATTGTTGGTGTATAAAACCTTGTGATTACTGTCAATATAGATAAAAGGCTCTGAAAGGCTGTCAAAAGTAAGCACAAATTCGTGTTTTATGTCATTTGTCAGCTGGAAGAGGTCTGCAAAAATGCCCTCAAGCCTGTCGTCTTTCAGCTTGTGAAGTATATTGCCATGCTGATTGGCATATGCCGATTCTTCATAATTTTCCACCATGATATTCAGGCTGTTGACAATGCCCGCAAGGGATTTGGAAACCTGGCCGATTTCATCTTTTCTGCCGGTGTCAAGATTTGCCGCAACATTGCCCCTTGCAATTTCATTTGCGCCATGCACCAATCTTTTCATGGGCCCTGTGGTTCTTGCGGACATGAAACATGTCACGGCAGTTGCCGCCGAAAGGCCCGTAATGCCTATGATAATCGTGTTGCGCACCATCGAAGATGCGGCGGCGGCGGCGTGTTCTGCGGAAAATCCGACGGAAAACGCGCCTACGGGATTGCCGCCCCATCCAAATAAAGGGAAGTAGTACGCGTGGATGGGTCTGCCTTGCATTTCAATTTCTAATGCAAGGGGCCGTCCTTGTTCCAGCACGGTTTGAACAACAAGGGGGTCTGCTTCAATGCTGACAGCACGATTGCCCGCGCCATCCATCAGGGTGGTGGCAACAACGGTGCCGCCGCCGGAATAAAGACCCACCTCTGCGTTGAAGGTATGGCCGAAGCGGTCTATAAACTCATCACCGGCCATATTTTTTAACGCTGAAATTGTGCCGATGGTATCGCCCTGGCAAACCACGGGCGAGGCGGAAGAAAGAGCCATTGTCATGGCCTGCGTTGAAGAAAATACGGTGGAAACCTCGCCATGATTAAGCGCGGCGTTTATTTGCGGGGATACGTCGCCGCCGCCGTCGTATCGGTCAAGCTCGTGAGTTTGCAAGATGATATTCCCGTCGGCATCAGCCACCACAAAGGCGTCCACTCCAAGCTCGGGCTTTCGACTGTTTAAATATTCCAGCAAATCCTGCCTGACAGCCGCCCTGTCCCCTCCGTCATTCCATTCCCGTATAAAGGATGAAACTTGTCTGCTGCCGGCGATG
>JAITMW010000018.1 GCA_031277155.1 Clostridiales bacterium
GGATTGGAAAACCTTGTGCCTGCGGACATTCGTCCCTTTACGATACGGCGTTTTCAATCCCATGTACCGAACGATGTACCCCCTATGGCAACAGACATTGCCAATATACGTGAAGCAGGAGCCGACTTAGTCATCATCTCCCTTCATTGGGGAGCGGAATATGTAGATTATCCCACAAATATGCAAGTATATATTGCCAGAAGCCTTGTAGATGCAGGTGCGGATATTATTATGGGGCATCATTCCCACACTCCCCAACCTCTGGAGTGGCATTATCGTCAAGATGGCAGCCGCGGGCTAATCATCTACTCCCTTGGCAACTTTCTGTCAGACCAAATTGCCCTGGGCATCCCTGCAACACAATATGGTATGCTGGTAACGGCATATGTGACGAAAGATTCCCGCGGAGAAATATCCGTGTATGATGCAAATGTGTTGCCCACCCTATTTGCCAGAGATTCCGGCCGCACCCTCGGCTCTCCTTACAGCATCCTGCCCGTGATTAACGGAGAAGTCCCCGATACCGTCGCCAGCGAATATCTTAGGGCTTGGGGCAGGCGTGCCCATGCCCATGTGGTCAGGATTGTTGGGGATGAATTTGTCTTTGGGGAGTAGCCCTATGACTATATATCATATAAACAACAAACCCGAACCCTTTTCCGATTGGAATAAGGCTCGGGTTATGTTTATTATGGGAACAACAGGGATCGAACCTGTGACCCCATGCTTGTAAGGCATGTGCTCTCCCAGCTGAGCTATGCTCCCGAAACAGCGAAGATGCGCTGCCATCCTCGCGATTGTACAAACGACCCAGAAGGGACTCGAACCCACGACCTCCAGCGTGACAGGCTGGCGTTCTAACCAACTGAACTACTGGGCCAACTGCGCGACATATATCGTCGACTTTGATAGTATACAACATGCCTCGCGTTTTGTCAACCACTTTTTTTATTTTTCGCTGATTTTTTAAAACAAAGTATGGCCGAGGAAAATGGCGGCATTTGGATGGTTAAGGTTCCCATATCCACCGCAAAAGATTTGGTTTGTGCGGAAAAATTGCCGTCACTTGTCATCAAAACAAGCTCCATGCGGCAATTTTGCGGCACATTTGCCCGCCAAACGGGTATTTGCATCTGGAGGGCCCCATCGGTATTGTTGAAGGCGCAAACCACGCTTTCGCGGGCATCCCAACGGCCATAGGACAGGCATCCCTGTTTGGTCAGCAAAAATATCAGCGAGCCGCCGCGCAATGCCGAATGGGCCTTGTGTATGGCGATTATTTTTTTGTGGAAATCAAGCAAAACATTGTCCTCGTTGCCCCAGGGATATGGCCTGCGATTGTCCGGGTCCGTCCAGCCGCAAAGCCCCGCCTCGTCGCCATAATACACTGTGGGACAGCCCGGCCAGGTAAATTGCATCGTCACCGCCGCCAGCATTATGGCCGATTGTATCCCCTCGTCAGCCGCGGCGGCACCTGCCGTGTGCAGACGGCCCGGACGCATATTGGTGCGCGTTAAAAAGCGGCTGTGGTCGTGGTTAGAAAGCTGATTCATGGCGGTGTGCAAGGCGGGATAGGGCATCTTCGCCATCCAGTGCAGCATGGCGCCCTCCAGCGCGGCCCCGTTGCCCAGCATGTCTTTTTCAAAGGCCTCGCTGTGCTTTTGCATCCCCGTGAAAAACCATGAAACGGGCTCCATAAAGGCGTCATAATTCATTACGCTGTCCCAGCCGTCGCCTTGCAGCCAGTCGGAAGGGTCGCCGTAATGCTCCGCAATGATGATGGCTTCGGGATTGGCTTTTTTTACAACATCGCGAAAATCTGCCCAAAACCGCAAGTTAAATTCGCGGCTTCGGCCCAAATCCGCCGCCACATCCAGCCGCCAGCCGTCGGCGTTGTAAGGTGGGCTAACCCATTTTGCCCCCACGGCCAAAATTTCGTCATACAGGGCGCGGCTGCCCTCGAAATTGAGTTTGGGGTGATTATCATGCCCCCACCAGGCGTCATAATTGCTGTTTTTGGGCCAATTGCCCCCCTCATGCCAGATGAAATAATCCACATAGGGGCTGTTTTGTGAATGATATGCCCCCACTTCATAGCCATTGCTACCGCCATAAAACCCTTCGGTGTCCATCCATTTGTGAAAGGCGCCGCAATGGTTGAAAACCCCGTCCAAAATCACCTTTATGCCATGGGCATGTGCCATCTGTATCAGTTCTACCATTAGCGCGTTACTTGCTTCCAGATTTTGTTTGTCAGTGGTGCGCTGTATATACATGGTGGCGTGGCGATTGTCGAGATTGTCAAAGTCCAGCGCCTTGCCGTCATCATTGACGATAACGCCGTAATGGGGGTCGATATAGTCATAATCTTGGATGTCATATTTATGTGTCGACGGCGAAACAAAGAGGGGATTAAAATATATCGTCTCCACGCCCAAATCCGCCAGATATCCCATCTTTTGCATCACGCCGGCCAAATCTCCGCCATAAAAATTGCATATGTCCATATTTTGCAAAGGCGCGTCCCAATTGGCGGCCTTCCTGGCCAACATGCCCATGTACAGATATTCATAATTCCGCACGTCATTGCTTTCGTCGCCATTGCAAAATCTATCCACAAAAATTTGGTACATAACGGTGTTTTTCGCCCAATCCGGCGTCTTAAAGCCCGGCACAATCGTAAAACAATACTCCGTATCAATTTCTGTAAACAGCCCGCGCTTGTTATAGCAATATCTGCGCCCTTCCGCCTCTATGGTAAAATAGTATTTTATGGCATTGGTAATCATAAGTTTGATGCTGTAATAATCAAACATAGCATCTGACCGGTTTAATTCCATTGCAATGCCCAGGCGTAGCTCGTGAAGAAAGACAGCGTCCGCGCCGCCCTTTGATGTGCGCAGGGTTATCTCAATTATGTCGCCCGGCTGAGGCTCGGGATTGCTGACGAAATTGGCTGTTTCGTCGCTGAAGATTGCCTCGGGAATAAATTTATCTGCTCTGCGATTTTTTTGCATAAAAGCGCGCCTCCCAAATATTGATATCACGATTATAGCATAGTTTTTCACAAACATCAACAGCAAGGAAGCTATAGAAAACAGGGCGAAACAGCGAATAGCTTAAAACCTTCTACCACGAAAAGCACGAAAAAACACGAAAATCAAGTTCCGAAGAGGGACTTTCGTGAATTTTCGTGCTTTTCGTGGTTAAAAAACAGCCGTCATATTGACACTTTTCCGGCTCTAAAGCAGAATACATATAAGGCTGCCGCGGCCTTCGTTTATAATCTTTTGCAAGGTCTCTTGCAGCTTCAGCTGCGCATCTTCCGGCATACGATACAGCTTGTTTTGCAGCCCGTCCTTCACCATAGAATTCATCGACTTGCCCAGCATGTTAAGCTCCCAAATCTTTTCGGGATTCTCCGCCATCTCGCGGTTGAAATAATCCACCAAGTCCTGACTTTCCTTCTCACTGCCGACAATCGGGGAAATTTCGGTTTCGATATTGGCCTTAATTATATGCAGGCTGGGGGCAGAGGCCTTGATTTTCACGCCATAACGGCTGCCGTGGCGCACGATTTGCGGCGGGGCCAGCTGCATCTCCTCGGTGGAGGGGGTGACGATGCCATAACCCTTGAAGCGCACCTCGTCCAGGGCGGCACGGATTTTGTCATGCTCCCTTTTGGCGGCGGCCAGCACTTTTATGGTGGAAATCAGCTTGTATTCGGAATTTATTTCCATACCTGTGGTTTCTGAAAGAACCTTGTAAAACAGGGCGGCGTCCACGGCCACTTCAACCTCTGTGGCGCCTTCGCCGGGGTGTATACGCTCCACAAAGGCCTTTTTGATATAGTCGTTTTCCTCCAAAGAGGCCACATTGGCCTTAACCTGGCGGATTTTGGAGATGTCGCGAGACATGCTTTTGACACTTTGGATGATGGACTGTTTCACCCAATGGTCAATGGGCAAGGGCTCAATCCATTTCGGCAGGTTTATGCGCAGCTCGCGCACTGGAAATTCAAACAGGATTTTCTCCATGATGTCACTGATGTCCTCGCTTTTCAGCTGGGCGCAATTCAGCGTCATTACGGGGATGCCGTGGCGGTCGGCCAGGTCTTTTCGCAAATCCTCGGTTTCGGGCGCATATGGCCGCGTAGAATTCAAAATCATGATAAAGGGCTTGTTAAGCGCGGTCAGCTCTTCCACCACGCGGTTTTCGGCGTCTTCGTAGTTTTCGCGCTCTATATCCGTGATGCTGCCATCGGTGGTGATGACAATGCCGATGGTAGAATGGTCGTTGATGACCTTTTGCGTGCCAATTTCCGCGGCCTGGGCAAAGGGTATCTTGTTTTCATACCACGGCGTGTTTACCATGCGCGGATTTTCGCCATCCATATGGCCGTTTGCGCCGGGCACAAGATAGCCCACACAATCAATCAGGCGCACCCGAAAATTAACCACATCATCCAGGCTTATTTCCACGGCCTCATTGGGGATGAATTTTGGCTCTGTCGTCATTATGGCACGTCCCGCGGCCGATTGAGGCAGCTCGTCCCGCGCCCGTTCTTTGTTGTACACATTTTCAATATTGGGCAGCACCAAAAGGTCCATAAAACGCTTGATGAAGGTGGATTTGCCCGTGCGCACAGGTCCCACCACGCCCAGATAGATGTCGCCACCGCATCTTTGCGCAATATCTTTGTAAATATCAAAGTTTTCCATTGTTTTCCCCCTCATATCTTTACTGACACTTGGACATTCTTGTTACTGTCAATTTATGCCATAGATATAAGGATTAGAACCTGCAAGCAATCAACTTACATTTGCCTTGATGATGTCAATCACTTCGTCAATATTGATGGGTTTGCCCACATGGCCGTTCATGCCCGCGTCCAGGCAGCGCTCTATATCGTCGCGGAAGACATTTGCGGTCATGGCTATTATGGGGATATCCTTGGCCTTGGGAACATCATGGGAGCGTATGCGGCGCGTGGCTTCATAGCCGTCCATTTCCGGCATTTGCAAATCCATGAAAATCAAGTCGTATTTTTCGGGCGATTGGCTGAACATGTTGACGGCCTCTACGCCGTTTTCGGCGAAGTCGATATTTATGTCGGTAGGCTCCAGCAGAACCATCACAACTTCGCGGTTTGTGGCAATGTCTTCCACAAGCAGTATATGCTTGTCCTCGAAGGTGTCCACGGTCTCTTTGATTTCTTTCGTTTCCTCAGCTTGCGTTTGGGCAAGGCTTTCGAGCAGCTCGTTTACGGTATCGGTTATCACGGAAGAAAACAGGGGCTTGGTCATAAATCTGTCAAAACCTTCTTTTGTCGAATCTTCTTCGATGTCGCTCCAATCAACCGAAGAAACCAGCGCCACAATGGCTTTGCCGCGCCTGGGTATCATCTGCTTAAGCTCCTGGGCGATATGCACGGCCTTGATGTCGGATATTTGCCAGCTTATAAAGCAAATGTCGTAGGGGTCGTTTTGCGCGGCAAGGGCAAGCGCCTGGTTGCCGTCAAGGGCCGTGTCGCAATGGGCGCCAAATTTTTGCGCCAGGCCCATGATATGCCCTAATACGCTGTTGTTGTCGTCCACCACGAGAATACGCACACCCTTCCAGCATGTTTCATTGATTTTAGCTTCAAGGGCCTGCACATTGCCCTTTCTCAGGGGCACTTCAAAACCAAAGACAGAGCCTTTTGAAAGCTCGGATTCTACCCAAATTCTTCCGCCCATCATATCCACGATATTTTTGGAAATGGACAGGCCAAGGCCCGTGCCGCCAAATCTGCGGGCTGTGTCCGCCTCGACTTGATGAAAGGCGTTGAAAAGTTTGGATTGCTGCTCCGGCGATATGCCAATTCCGGTATCAACCACTTCTATTTGGAGCGTGCAAAAATCGCCCTCCTTGCCTTCTTCGGTATCAGTCAGCAGTCGGGCATTGAGGCTGATGAAACCTTCCTCCGGCGTAAATTTCACCGCATTGCCCAGCAAATTCGTGATGATTTGCGCCAGGCGTTGGTCGTCCCCAATCAGCGTCAGCGGGATGTTTTCATCAATACTTAATGTGAATTTCTGCTTTTTCTCGTCCAGGCTGAAGGCGATGACATTTACGACACGCTGAAGCATCTTTTCAAAGTTGAATTCTTCTATAGAAAGCTCGTATTTGCCGGATTCGATTTTTGACACATCAAGGACATCGTTTATGATGCCAAGCAGATGTGTTGAGGCATCCTCGATTTTTTTGAAGGTGTAATGTGTGCGCTTTATGTCGTTTGAGGATTTGCCAATTGTCGTCATGCCTATTATGGCGTTCATTGGGGTTCTGATTTCGTGGGACATATTTGCCAAAAACGCGCCTTTGGCCAGCGCGGCCTGGTTGGCCTCGTTTTTGGCCTCCGTAAGGGACTCAAGGGTCTTTGAATACCGCCTGCAGAAAACATATATAAGGGAATTCATGCCCACGGCGGTAAAATAATTCAGATAATTCTGCACCACCGTAAAATTAGCGCCAAGCATGTTGCGGCCAAGCACAAACAAAATAAATCCCTGTACGGCGGCAATGCTCAAAACATAGGCGGCAAGGCCCCTTGGCTTCATATATGTCAAAGAAATCATGGCGCCGCCAACAGTGTATGTAAAAATCAGGAAATCGCCGCCAAAACCCACGGCACCGGCAGTAAGCAGTACTGCTATCATGGTGGGCGTCAAAAAAGCAAGCCATTTGCCGTTGAGAGGGCTTATTTCCATGGTGATAAATGCCACAATCATAACAAAGCTAAGGGTAAATCTGATAAGCAATTCGCCGGGGAAAAACAGGACGTAATATGTTGTTGACAGCGCGACATAGACAAGCAGGACTATCAGCACAAAAGGCGCAGACACATTCTTGTCCGAATCGAAAAAAATATGCTTTTGAATGAAAGAAATCATGGCCATCATCCTTTGTAAATTATCCCTGTACATAATATATAATACCATATAATCTTCTTTTTGTACAGGATTATATTTTGGGCGGCGACGAAATAATTGCCATATCTTTTTTAAGCCGCAAAAGCGCGAAATCAAACAGCCCGGGGACATCCCCGGGCTGTTTTTAAAGAGAGAGGCCGGCTTTTGTATATCATCTAAAAAAATTAGATGGCATTGTGTGTGAAAGAAACGATGTTGCAGATGGGAATCTCTGTTACGGACCCCAAGAAGAAAGATGCGCCAAAGCCGCCAAAGCCGCCGCAACAACGGCGTCTGCAGCAACCGCCGCCGAAGCCGCCGCCGAAGCCGAAGCCCTCATCAAAGCCAAAGCCCGTGCCAAAGTTACCTGTGCAGGTGCTGCCAAGGGGGCAGGCGGGTGCCGCGCCAATGCGTGTGATTAGCTTCACGATTCTTTCATCTGCGTAAGCCAAAACCCCCGTAAATCCAGAGCCGGAAATGCCGCCGGATGTGGTGAAGATTGTGACTGTTTTGCCGACAAAGCGAGCCATGTCGACGAACAATTCAGGTCTATGCATTACTTATCCTCCTTTCTTTAGGAAACGCGCAAGCTTTGCCCGCGGTTTCCCTTTGTCTCATATTATGTGAAAGGAGCGTGGAGTGTTACAAGCCCTGATATTTTATGGATTAACCACCACCCATGTCATATATCCCAGATAAATCAGCATCATCGCCAACCCCTCGACGCGCACCACGCGTTCGCTGGATTTTGCAAACAGGAAGAATGTCAGCGTACCCGCCGCCAGCACTGCCATGTCAAAGATGACGCCGGGGTCTATGGCAAGGGGCATTATCAGCCCCGAAAGCCCAAGCACAAACGCTATGTTAAAAATGCTGGAGCCTATAATAAAGCCCACGGCAAATTCGCCCTCTTTTTTGCGGCAGGCAATCAGGGTTGTAATAAGTTCCGGCAGGGATGTGCCCGCAGCCACGATGGTCAGGCCGATAACACGCTCTGAAATGCCTATGACGGTTGCTATGCTTACGGCCGACGAAACCGTCAGCTGGCCCGCGCCTATTATTACAGCAATGCCCAGCACGGCCAGGGCAATGTTTTGCCACAGCGGACGAACTTTTTTGGACGTACCGTCTTCTTCTTCCTCTTGCGCCGCCTTGCTTTTCAGCGCGCCGCGCACCACAATTGTCATATACCCCGTAAAGCCCAAAAGCAGCACAAGGCCGGCAGCGCGCGGGATGGCATCGCCAAAGGCTATCACCATAACAAGCAGCAGGACGGTAAAGGCAACAGACGCCCAATAATCCCTTGAAATTGTCTTCATTTTGACGGAGATGGGATATATAAGCGCGCAAAAGCCCACGATAAACAGCAGATTGAAGATATTTGCGCCCACGACATTGGCTATGGCCAAATCGCCGCTGCCACCAATGGCCGCCGACACGCTGATGACAACTTCGGGCGCGCTGGTGCCCATGGCCACAACCGTCAGGCCAATTACCATTGTGGGAATTTTAAGCCGCCGCGCAATTGCGACGCTGGCCGCCACAAAAACCTTCGCGCTTTGTATCAGCAAAACAAAACCCAATAGCAACAAAAAAATGTTCATCACAATCTGCATGTAAATCCGTCCATTCTATTTTTTAATACATTTTTAGATTGTAGCGCAATTATGCCATGTTGTCAACTTATTGCTCCACCAGCTAAACCTTGCCAAGTATTTGCGGTCTTTTTGTACGATTGCTTCGTCAACTCCTTCTTGCGTGCCTTATGGCACGCGGCGGCGTCGCTTCCTTGCACTCGCACAAAAATCCTCGCAAATCTTTTGGCAATGTTTAATTGTCGGAACAATAGTTTGACATGCGCGCATGAAAATCTGCTTGACATTTTTCGCACAAATTGTTATAATTTCAAGCATATAGAGGGTTATGGGCGCCCTTGTCAGCCCAAATTTTGCTATGCGAGGGGTTTTATTATGAGCGTCAAAAAAAGAGGATTCTTCAGCTGGTTATTCTTTCAAGACCCTGACAAGGGCAAAAATAAAACCGAAGCGGAGCCGCAAGCATTTCCGGTTGATTCCGGCATACCCGACCTGGCGCCCGGATGGGCAAATCTGTCTGTTTTTATCGATGGAGTGCAAACGGACATGGAAATGTCGGTTTTTCCTTTTAACATCGGCCGTATAGACTCCCCCGGCGGCATCAAAATTGACGATAAAGGCATCAGCCGCCAGCACGCAATTGTCGATTTGCAAAATGGCGTGCTTACCATAACCGACGCCAATTCTAAAAACGGTGTCACCGTTGGTGCCAACAAAATCTTTCCCGGCGCCCCAACGCCTTTACAGCGCGGCGACAGCGCGAAAATTGGCCACGCGGAAATCATTTTCAACGACTTTTCTCAGCCCGTTATGCCCGGCGCTGTTCCGCCGCCCGAAATTGCCGTACGGGATGCTCTTATAGGAGGCACGGAATTTTTGCCCGGCGCCGCGCCCGAAGCCGCGCCTGCCGCGCCCCAACCGCCCCAACCCGTCGATGGTTTGGCCTGTGTTGGCTGCGGCGCCATAAACAAGCCGGACAGCAAATTTTGCAGGGGCTGCGGCAAACCCATGATGGCCGCACCGCCTGCACCTGCCGCCGGCCCAAAGCCATTTTGCAGCAAGTGCGGCGCGAAAAACGTGAATTTAGCCAACTTTTGCGCAGGTTGCGGAAATAATCTGGCATAGAGGCAGCCGTTGAGAGGGTGTGAATATTATGATTCAAAAAAAGCGCCTAAAATCTGTGCAAAAGGGCATATTGGCCGGCTTGCTTGCAATCGTCATGCTGCTTGCCGTCCCCTTTGCGCCCGCGCTCTACGCAAACGACCCAAGGGACGGCCTTATCGGCGTTTGGCGCGGCACATATATAAACAATCACGGGCTTAACGGCTGCGAATTCCTCATCTTTCGCGATGGACCAAACTTTCGCGCCGTCGTGCATTTTTTTCCCGTTGAGGGCAGCCCCGCCGGGCAGGCCTCCGGCAGCACATTAAATGATATTACCTTTGACCCTGCCACGGGCCTGTTTGAAATAATCCCCATCCTATATCTTGACATGCCTGCCGGATGGTCGGCCTCGGGCCAGACGATGGGGCTGTACGGCGACACCATAATGGGGCATATCAGAGGCTCTGAGCAGTTTTGGGTCTCCGCAAGCAGGGTTTCGGTCACAGACTTTCCCACGACCATAAATCACGAACATATAAACGCAGGCGGCATGTGCGCCTTTTGTCTCGCGCCCATGGCGGCTGCTTTGCCCATAGCCCCATTGGCCGCGGCAAACCAGACACAGGCCGCCATCGCGGCGGGCTTTGCCTCCAGCTATGCCATTACGGGCGAAGGCATGTTGTGGACATGGGGCGCAAATGACCGCGGACAGCTTGGCCAGGGCAACTTCGGGGGGCATCGCAATCATCCCCTGCATATCAGGACAAATATTGTGGCTGTGGCCGCCGGCAGCGCCCATGTTCTGGCAATAGACAACACGGGCGGCCTGTGGGCCTGGGGCGCAAATGACCGCGGCCAAGTGGGCGACGGCACATTTTTTGACCGAAACGCGCCTGTGCGGATTATGGACAATGTAACCCATGTGGCGGCCGGTTCTTATCATTCCGTTGCGATAACAGCCAACGGCAATGTGTGGACATGGGGCGCAAACGGGCGCGGACAGCTTGGCAACGGCACAACAAGCGACTTTAACTTTCCCATTATGGTGATGTCGGGCGCGTCCGCCATAAGCGCGGGCTTGGCCCATACCCTGGCAATTGCAAACAACGCCCTGCACGCCTGGGGCTGGAACGATTTTGGACAGCTGGGCGACGGCACTTTTTCAGAACGTCATACCCCGACTTTGATTATGGCCAATGTGGCCCATGTGGCCGCCGGTTCGTACCACACGCTGACAATTACCGATGACGGCTGGCTGCACGCCTGGGGATTAAATGAACAGGGCCGCCTTGGCGACGGCACAACCACAAATCGCAATCTGCCAACGCGCATAATGCCAAATGCCTCCGCCATTTCCGCCGGCACAGGCCATTCGCTGGCGCTGACCCAGGATAATATGCTGTGGAGCTGGGGCCTTAATTGGCATGGGCAAATTGGCGACGGCACCGTAACAGACCGAAACACCCCCGCCGCAATGATGAGCAATATCACGGCAATTTCCGCCGGGGGGCACCACAGCATGGCGGTTGCGGCCGACGGCGGCCTGTGGACTTGGGGCGGCAATGCCGACGGGCAAATTGGCGACGGCTCCACCACAACGCGCCGCATCCCCGTCAGCATCATGGGCGGCATAATGCCCCAGGCGGGTGCCGCCGACCTTGCGCCTGTCCCCCATATTGCGCCTGTCACGCAGGATGATGCCGAAATTGAATTTGACCTGGCCGCACCGGGTGAATATATCTATACCCTTACGCCCGCCGGGCGGCTTTTTGCGCCGTCACCCGCCGCCATAGCCTCTGTGACGGACCCGATGACGGCCGGCGGTGCAATCCGCGCCACCGCGCAAAACCTTACGGAGGAGCAGCGCGACTCCGGCGATGCCATGAATTTGGCCGCGCTGCATATCGAAAACCTTATGCGCAGAGGCAGCACGCGCGGCTTGCCCATGGACGGCAATATTCATGCCGCCATCCTTGAGGATATCAGGGATGTGGCAAGGGATATCCAGGACGAGACAAGCGCGGTGCTGGACGATGAAAATCTGCTCTTTATGCGCAGGATGCGCACCAACCT
>JAITMW010000002.1 GCA_031277155.1 Clostridiales bacterium
CAGCCAGTGTGCCGGCGATGATGCGCACCATATTGTACAAAAAGCCGCCGCCGCTTATCGTAATTTCAACAATATCCCCATTTTTGGCCACATCCAGGGCATATATGGTGCGTATGGTGGATTTTACGATGCTTCCGCTGGCACAAAAGGCGGCAAAGTCGTGTTTCCCGATGAAATGGCGCGCGGCATCGGCCATTTTGAATGTATCGAGAGGTATGGGGATATGGGCCGAATAATTGCGCAAAAGAGGACTATGATACCTGCTGTTGCAAATTGTATAACGATATGTTTTGGAGATTGCGTTGTTGATTGGGTGGAAGTTATCGGGCACATCAATTGCGTCTGTGACGCGTATGTCAGGCGGCAGGTCGTTGTTTAGCACCAAGGGTATTTTGCCTATTGGTATTTTGACGGGCCGCTTGGGTATTACATGGGCGCGCTGGCCAAGGGCGTGTACACCGGCGTCCGTGCGGCTTGCGCCCAGCATCGTAAAGTCGCTGTCAAAGACCATGCCTATCACCTTTGACAATGCCTCCTGCACGCTTTTGCCGTTTTTTTGCTCTTGCCAGCCGCAATAATTGGTGCCGTCATATGATACTGTCAGTAAAACGCCCATTTACCATATACCCCATAAATTTGCAAAATACTCCGTCACAAATACCAAGGCGATGAAGATGCCCAAAAAGCCAAAAGCCTTATAATCCCGCGCTTTCATCTTCATTTGCTTCATGCGCGTGCGGCCCATGTCGCCGCGATAGCATCGGGCCTCCATGGCCAGCGCAAGGTCGTCCGCGCGGCGGAAAGACGAGATAAACAGCGGCACCAGCAGGGGCACCAGGCTTTTTGCCTTTTTTATGAGACCGCCCGTATCAAAATCCGCGCCCCGCGCCATCTGGGCCTTCATGATTTTATCCATTTCCTCCAGCAAAGTCGGTATAAAGCGCAGGGCGATGGTCATCATCATGGCAATTTCATGGGCGGGCACGCCAATTTTCTTAAAGGGCTTAAGCGAAAATTCAATTGCATCTGTCAGTTGTATTGGTGTGGTGGTCAGCGTCAATATGCTGGAGCCGATGATTAGCATCACCAGCCGCGTGCCCATACGCGCGGCGTTTAGCAGCCCTTGCTCTGTGATGCGCACAAAACCAACCTCCAGCACCACATTGCCCCCCGGCGTGAAAAATATATTGAGAATGGCGGTGAAGATGATGATGAACAAAATGGCGCGCAGGCCGCGAAACAGGAATTTTGGCGGCACCTTGGATATGCGAATCACGATGGCCAGATATATGGCGGCCAGGGCATAGCCCGCAAAGTTGCCGATGAAAAACAGCACCGTAATGAAAATGACTGTGCAAAGCAGCTTCATGCGCGCGTCCAGCTTGTGAATAAAGCTGTCGGCGTGGTAATACTGCCCTATGGTAATTTTTAACATATCAACCTCAATATCTCCTTTATGGCGCGCTCCGGCGTGTAAATGCCGTCAGCAAGGGCAAAACCCGCATCTTGCAGGCGCTTGGCCACATAGGCGGCCTGGGTGGACGCAAGGCCGATGGCCTCCAAGGCGTCAATTTGCGCAAAAATCTCTGCCGGCGCGCCTTGCAGGGCGATTTTGCCATGATTTATGACGACAATGCGGTCCACCAAGCGCGCGATATCCTCCATGCTATGAGATACCAATATAACTGTCAGTTGCAATTTTTCATGCATGTCCTTTACACGCCCAAGGATTTCGTCGCGGCCACGAGGGTCAAGCCCCGCCGTGGGTTCGTCCAGCACAAGAATTTCCGGGCGCATGGCCAGCACCCCGGCAATGGCCACGCGGCGCTTTTGGCCTCCGGACAGCTCGAAAGGGGATTTTTCGTGCAGGTCGGGCGGTATGCCAACAATTTCCAGCGCGTCCAGCACGCGCCGCCTTGTCTCGTCCGCCCCAATGCCCATATTTGCTGGGCCAAAGGCCACATCCTTAAAGACCGTCATCTCAAAAAGCTGATGCTCCGGATATTGAAAAACCAGCCCAACCTTGCTGCGTATGGCTTTAAGGCGGCCTTTGTCGGCACCAATGTCCTCACCGTCAATTATGATACTGCCTGTCTCCGGACGCAGCAGCACATTAAGATGCTGTATCAATGTAGATTTGCCGCTGCCGGTATGGCCGATAAGCCCTACAAATTCGCCCTTTTTGATGGTCAAACTCACATGGTCCAGGGCCTTTTTTTCAAAGGTCGAACCTTTACCATAAGTATGCGAAAGATTTTCTATCTCAATTGACATATTGCCTCCACAAGTGCGTCCACAGTTAAAATTCCCTGAGGCAGAGCAACACCCGCGCGCCGCAAGCCGTCCGCAATTTCCGCCACCTGGGGCACATCCAGCCCAATGGCCTTAAGCGGCGCAATCTGCGCAAAAACCTCCGCCGGTGTGCCCGTCATGGCCACCTTGCCCTCTTCCATCACGATAATGCGGTCCGCTTGGGCGGCCTCATCCATAAAATGGGTGATGAAAATGATTGTGATGCCCTCGCGATTCAGCTTTTGCACCACGCTTATCACCTCGCGGCGGCCGATGGGGTCCAGCATGGCCGTGGGCTCGTCCAGGACGATAATATCCGGGCGCATGGCCAAAATGCCCGCGATGGCCACACGCTGCTTTTGCCCGCCCGAAAGAAAATGCGGCGGGTTTTCGGCAAATTCGGCCATGCCAACGGACAGCAGGGCCTCGTCCACCCGCGCGCGGATTTCGGCAGGCGGCACGCCCAGATTTTCGGGGCCAAAGGCCACATCTTCCTCGACAATAGTGGCGATTATTTGATTATCGGGGTTTTGAAACACCATGCCAACGGAGGAGCGAATGTCCCAAAGCCGCGCCTCGTCAGCAACAGAGATGCCCTTCACCCACATTATGCCCGATGTTGGCGACAGCAGGCAGTTGATATGCTTTGCCAGGGTAGATTTGCCGCTGCCGTTGTGGCCCAAAACCGCCACAAATTCGCCCTGGGTCACGGCGATGTCAACGCCGCCAAGGGCGGCTTTGGTTTCTGCCGCGGCATCGTCCGCCGCCTGGATTTTATATTCAAACACAAGATTTTCGGTTTTAACAATATACTCCATTTTTCACCATTTCGATAATAGACATGTCCATTAACCTGTTTCACACAATTTCTATGTCGCTTTTGCCTCTCGGTATTTTCGCGAAAACCACGCAAAAACCTGCCGGCAAAAATCTGCTTACGCAGATCCTAGCGGTTTGCCTGCGGCAAACCATATGCTTTTGCAAAGCCCTCGGGTTTCGGCAGGAACCACGCCGAAACCCTGTGGCGCAAAGGCTTGAAGAAATTGGTTCAACATTGGTTACTGGGCAAGTCTAATCTTACCATTTTCTTCATCGAGCCATTATAGCACATGGCGATTTTTTTTGCAAGCTAAAAGAGCTAAGCACGAGTTTGACGCGCTTGCGAAAAATGGCATATTGTGTTATGATGTGGTTATCCCAATCGACCTTCTCGGTTAAATTCAACGCCCCCAAGATGCGCTTGGGGGCGTTGTTTCCCTGTCACATAAGATTTTGGCGGGAATGAAACACGTACATAATTTATGATATCACACATCCGCTGCTTATGTCATTCTGAACGATTGCTTATGTCATTCTGAGCGAAGCGAAGAATCTAGACCCTTCGCTGCGCTCAGGGTGACAAAGAAGAATCCGGGTGACAAAGCAGAATCAGGGCTGACAAAGAAGAATCAGGGTGACAAAGTGGAGTCAGGGCGACAAATTGAAGCGCGCATAGACAACATATCAACGCAAATTGTCCGCACCCACATATAAAAGCCGCCATATACACAGAAAAAAGCCGCCATACTGAGCGATTGCTTATGTCATTCTGAGCG
>JAITMW010000084.1 GCA_031277155.1 Clostridiales bacterium
GCCGCCCCGGCAATTTCAGGGATATTTTGCGGATTGTCTATATCTTCCAGCACCTTTGACAAATTGGCCAGCAAGCTGGCTGTCTCCGCCTTTTTCTGCTGATAATCCTCAATTTCGGCCTCCAGCGCCGCCATTTGCTCCCGTGGCAGTGACGCGCCCAAAGCGACCTCAATGCTGTCAAAGCCGCACGCCGCCAGCTTTTCATCAATTGCCGCCTGCTGCTGCCCGCGCATTTCCGCCAAATTATGGGCGCGCTCTGTCAGCGAAGCCAGATTCTTCTCGAATTCTAAGGAATCCAGCTGATATTTATTTCTCAAATCTTCGGATTCCTTTCGTGTGATAACCAATGCCAGTTTTTGGCTTTGCACGTTTTCAAGCTGCGCCGTTGCCTCCTCATGGCCGCCAAAAGCCCCAAGGGCCGCCCTTTTTGCCTCTACGGCCAGCACCTTGTCCTTGCCGGCGGCGCGGGTGGCCTCCTGGGCGGACACATGCCGCGAAACTTCAAGCAAAAGGGATTTTTGCGCCGTTTCAAGGGATTCCAGCTCCGCGCGCAGCGCCGTCTCATGCTCTTCCAGCGCGGCCCGCGCGGTGTTTTTCTCAAAGGCGGCCTGCAAAGCCGTGTCAAAATTTTCCAGAGACAGGGATTTTTGATATGCCGCCAGCGAATTGGCAAGCCCGTCTCTGTCATGCTCCAGCTTCGCCAGGGTCTCCGCCGCGGCCTCCTGCATGGCGCGGGCCCGATTCAGCCTTGCCTTGATGTCTTCGATTTCGTCGCGCAGCCGCTCCGAATCAGCGCCATCGTCAAGGCTCTCCGTATGATTGGCGGGGGCGGGGTGGTGCAAAGAGCCGCAAACAGGGCAGGGCAGGCCGTCTTCCAGATTTTGGGCCAGCTGCCCCGCGAGGCTTTCTTGATTTTTTGCGAATAATTCCGAAAGCAAATATTGCTTCGCCTCTAATGCCGCCGAACAATCCAAAACAGCCCCCTTGTGCCCGGACAATTCCCCATCCAGCGCGCCAATTTCATGATTCTTGGAGTATAAATCCTTTTCAATTCCCGCCGCTTCAATCAGCATTTTCAGCACCTCGGAATCCACGGAGGCTTCCAGCTTTCTAAGGGAAACGTCCTCTAAAATGCCCTTGATTTCAGCAATCTTGGCATTTCCTTCTTCAAGATGCTTGCGCTTTTGCTTCAAGCGGCCCTCCTCAATCTTCCATTTCCTTCGCAAATCCAAAATTTCCCTTTCCGCGTTTTCAATCTCAAAAAGCCGCTCCAAATGGGCGTTAAGCTGCTGCTCCTTCTCCGACAGGGCGGGAAAATCCGTTTCCATGGCCTCGCGCGCCGCCTGATATTCGCTGTCATGCATCTTCGCCTGCTGCCGGGCGGTTTTGGCCAGCTGCCCCATCGCTGAAAGACTGCTTTTCGCTTGCTCGTGCTGCGAAACCAGCGATTTCAAGGCATTTATCGGCTTCAACAGCGCATCGGCCGCCCTCGCCGCATCCAGCGCCGCCGCCGCGCTCTCCATCCGGGCAGCCCGCGCCTCGTGGCGCTCCCGCTCCTGCCGCGCTGCCAAATACTGCGAATATGCCGCATCCAATGCCATATATTTTTCCCTCTCTGCAAAAAACAATTCCTTTTCGTCGGCCAGATGGGCAACTTCCGCGGCGGTTTGCGCCAGCAAGTTTTCCTTAACAGACAGTTTCTCTTGCGAAATGTCCCCATAAAACGAAATTTTTAGCGCGCAGGCTTCCACGGCCATCTCTGCCCGGGCCTCAACGGCATTTACGCGCAGTTTCAACGCCTCGCCAAATTTTTCCAGGTCAAATAGCCGCTCCAGCATCTTGCCCCGGTCCCTTGAATCCAGAAACATAAATTCGTTAAATTTGCCCTGTGGCAAAAAAACCGAGCGCGTAAAATCCTCATAATTAAGCCCCAGGTTGGCGATTATGGCGGCGTTTACCTCGCTTTCCTTGCGGTCTGCCAAAATATCGCCGCCGACCTCTCGAAGCAAGCTTTTGCTTATATTAACGCCGCCCTTGCTGTTTCTTTTGTAAACTCTGTGTATCTCAAAGCGGGCCCTTTGGCCGCCGCCTTGCAAAGCCGCCTCAAAAATAAATTCCACATATGCCGTGTTTAAGGCAACATTCATAAACGACGAGTGGGTATTTTTGTTGTGGCG
This sequence comes from Clostridiales bacterium, assembly GCA_031277155.1. Classification (GTDB taxonomy): domain Bacteria; phylum Bacillota; class Clostridia; order Lachnospirales; family WRAX01; genus WRBK01. The sequence goes on from JAITMW010000084.1 coordinate 2,178, forward strand.
CGGCATCTTTCCATATAATGCCAGAGTGATGGCATCCAAAATGGTGGACTTTCCGCTGCCCGTGGCGCCAAAAATGCCGAAGATGCCCTCTGCGGCCAGGCTCTCAAAGTCGATGCAAAATTCCTCTTCATATGAATTTATGCCGCAAAATTTCAAAAAGATAGGCTTCATGATATTTCCTCGTCTGATTCTGACAGTACCTCATCAAAAATTGACACAATGCGCTCCCCGGGCGGCGTGCCCTTGCTTTTTGCATAGAAATTCGCAAATTCCTCTCGCGGAGAAAGCTCCTGCAAGGCATCCGCGATATGCGCCGCTGTGCCGGGCTTGTCCGCCGCCAGCTCGATAGACACGATATTCGCCGCCAATCCGCGCATTTCTTTGATATCATAGGCACTTATTGCAGGCTCCTCGGTAATCACAATATATTTATAGGCGCTTGATTGCCCGGCTTGGCGGCATTTCTCAATGGCTTCGGGGGCAGTGGCCGCTGTCCAAATTTCGATGGGCTTGGGGCAGTCCAAAAATATCCTGTCAACTGTTGCGGCCCGCCCCGGCAAAATATCCACGATGTTCACAGATTTGGGGTGGCCGCGCTCCGACAGGCTGTAGGGCAAAGGAGAGCCGGCGTAATGCGCCGTATGCGCCGCCGCGGGGCCGCATTTTATGCGCTGGGCGCGATGCAGATGCCCCATGGCAATATAATCCGCGGCGGGCATGTCCGCGGGATTTACCGCAAACACGCCGCCCAGCTGTATGTCGCGCTCCAGGCCCTTGGCTTCCTCGCCGCCCGCAATATGAAAGTGGCCCGCGGCGATATTCACCGTGTCCTGCCGAAAATCCGCCGTCAATCGGGAAAAAAGCGCCCCGATTTTTGCGGAATATTGCTTTTGCATCGCCGCTTCGTCGCTGCCGCTGAAGATGGCTTCGTTAAGACGCTTTTCGCTGATAAAGGGCATGGCGGCAATTATGGCCGACTGCCCATTGCCCCCCGCTTTGATTTCAACAGTGCCCGGATTGGCAAAAATATGCACGCCCAGCTCGCTTATCATTGGCGTAAGGGCGTCCAGCCGCTCCGCGCTGTCGTGATTTCCCGCAATGGCCACAACGGGCACCTTCATCTCGTGCAGCCGCGCCATCGCCGAATAAAACAGCGCCTCGGCGGCGGCGGGCGGATTTGAAAAATCATAAATGTCCCCGGCAATAATCACCATATCCACGCCATTTTCGTCCACAATGCGGCAAAGCTGCTGCAAAAACAGCGCCTGCTCGTCAATACGGCTGAAATTGCCCAAATATGCGCCCAAATGCCAGTCGGCGGTGTGCAAAATTTTCATTGGCTTTTCCTCTTCGTGAAAAACCGCCCTGCTGGACGGTTTATGACTTATCCGGGATAAAAACTGTTGATGTCGGCCCATTCCAGACAATATTCCAATATCGCTGTTCCGTTTAAAAGCCGCCTCAGACTGCCTTTGTGGCTTGCCTGCGGCAAGCTGACCTTTAAAAATGGCTGTCGGCTCGTTTACGGCATAAATAAGGCTTTTCAGCCATGTGGGAAAGGAGGGAAGACTATGCTTATTTAGTAGGTGTTCGTTATCTTCTTTTGTCAATTTCAACAGAAAATTTATGGCTTTTCCCTTTCGAGAAGTCGCAAAACGAGTAAAATCTTTCAGCTAAATCATTCGTACCATTTTCTCTAGCCGTTCTTGAAGCTGCCAAAAAATTGTTGAGGTCATCCATTGTTTCAAAAACCCCATAATCCGCCCATGTGTCGCCATCAACAAGTAATGTAAACGAAAGAACTCCTTTATGTTTCGCCATAATTTCATCCGACAGCTCATCAATTGAAACCAAAAAGTCTGGAACAGAAGCTCCCTCTTTCAATTTGTATGAATTGTAAAAAACGACATTTGACATGATATATTCCCCTCCCCCTGACGAAACTGCCAGCATTTATATTATATGCATTTTCACAAAAGTATGTCAAGTGCCAATTGCCGCGGGCTATACAATAAACATGGCGTCGCCAAAGCTGAAAAATCGGTATCTTTCCGCAATGGCCGCGCTGTAGGCCGCCAGGATATATTCGCGGGTGGAGAAGGCCGAAACCAGCATCACCAGCGTGGATTCCGGCAGGTGAAAGTTGGTAATCAGGCCGTCCACGGCCCTGAAGATATGGCTGGGATAGATGAAAATGCCTGTATAGCCGCTGCCGGGCGCCAGGCTGCCGCTGTCGTCCACGCAGGATTCCAGCGTACGCACGCTGGTGGTGCCCACGGCGATGATGCGGCCGCCCTTTGCGCGGGCATTGTTGATTATATCGGCCTGGGGCGGCTCCAGCACATAAAATTCGGAATGCATTGTGTGGTCCTCAATTTTGTCGGTCTTTACGGGGCGAAAGGTGCCCAGGCCCACATGTAGCGTAACATGGGCGATGGCCACGCCCTTTGCGCGTATCTGCGCCAGCAGGTCGTCGGTGAAATGCAGGCCCGCCGTGGGCGCCGCCGCAGAGCCGGCCTCTTTGGCATACACGGTTTGATATCGCTGCGGGTCGGCCAGCTTTTGCTTGATATATGGCGGCAGGGGCATCTCTCCCAGCTTGTCCAATATTTCCTCAAAGATGCCGTGGGATTCGTCATAGGCAAATTTTACCAGGCGATTGCCGTCTTCAATAATCTCGATAACCTCGGCGTGAAGCAAATCGCCAAAAATGGCCTTGTGGCCGACCTTTGCCCATTTGCCGGGGCTGACGAGGACCTCCCAAATGTCACCGCCCTTGTTGTTAAGCAGCAGAAATTCAATTTCGCCGCTGCCCTCGGCCCTGCGCCCCATCAGGCGCGCGGGGATGACCTTTGTGTTGTTTATCACCAAGCAGTCCTCGGGATTAAGCATGTCAACAATATCGCAGAAATTGCCGTGGGTGACGCCGCCGCCGCGCCTGTCCAATGTCAGCAGGCGGGATGCCGCGCGGTTTTCAAGGGGCGTTTGCGCAATCAAGTCCTTTGGCAATTCATAGTAAAAGTCGCTCTTGTTCAATGTATTTCAACCCCCGTGTAATAATGTTGCAGAATTTGCCTGAAGTTGTGGCCCATCTGCGCCATGCCGTGGGCGCCGTGCTGGGACATGCCCACGCCGTGGCCCCAGCCGCGCCCCACAAGCTGTATTGTATAATCCGTGCTGACGGTGCTGGAGACGATTGCGTTGCTGATTTGCGGTCTGTCGGGCAGATTTGGCTGATAGGGCAGGTCAGGAAGATTTGGCGTCGGCGTCACGGCCAGCAAATTTACAACGCGGCTTGCGGACTGCACAGAGATGCCCTCTTGGCCAAGGCTTGTCCGCCCAAATTGCCCCTGCACCTGCAAGCCCGCCAAGCTTGCGTCTGACAGCCCTGTTGACGTCTGCAAATAGGCCCTTAAAGGCGGCGCCTGATGCGCCCCCGGGGCGCCATGCACCGACATGCCGCCGGATATGGTGAAATTGCGGCTGTACAGCGAAGGGGAGAAAAAGCGGCGCGCGGCCTCGTTTCTGATGGTGTGCTGGCCCGTGGTGCCTGTGATTGTAAGCTCCTGCACGCGGCCATTGGCGGATTTGCCCAACTGCAAACCCGTGGCATTGCCTATGTTTATGTCATTTGCGGCCAATATGCCGTTAAGCTGCGTCAAAGTGACGGTGCGCGTCCACTGGCGCGCGTCAGGCTCGTGAATTTCGGCCACGGCGCGCAAATATGGCACGGCGGCCACCCACACATTTTCGCTGTTGTCGGTAAATCCGCCGGATGATGAAAAATATACGGCCTCAATGGGCAGCCCATTGTAAAAAATCATGATACCGCGTGTCGCGTTTACAGCCGCAGTGGTATTGGGATGCTCGTTGCCGACGCCGGTATATACCTGCGAAAATTGTGTATCACAAAGGTCATAGCCTCTATGGGCCAGGGAACCAATTCTAAACACTGTGTATGTACGGGCCGCGACGGCCTGGGCTTTTAGCGCCTCGGGATGCCAGCCGGCGGGCATTTCCGAGGGCACAACGGACCATAGATATTCCTCCAGGTCAACAACATTCACGGCCGTCAGCAAATTGCCGCCAAAGCGCGCCAATTCTATCACGCCGCGATATTGCCGCTGGCCCAGAGATGTGATGCCCTGCGCGCCCTGAATTTGCAGATTGATATTTACATTGTCGGAAATCAGCACAACCTGACCACCCGACGAAAGCGAAACCCTGCTTGAGGACGGTCGCACAACATCACCGGGCTGGCCGTCCACGGCGGGCATATAAAGCCCCCAAAAGCCGCTGTCCAAAAAGGCGGGAACAGCGCCCGCATGCAGCGCCGCCGCGGCTTGCGCCTGTGTGAGGTCAATAAAAGTATAATGGAGGCTGATGTAATATGAATTATCCGGGCGCGCCACAAAACCGCCCGCGCCGGTCAATGTGCCCGATGCCTGAAAATGGCCGCCGACAAGCTGACCCACCACAATGTCGGTTGAAGGGACGGAAATTTGCGCTTGCTCGTGAAATTGGCTCTCCAGGCCGACGCGAACGAATTGCGGGGCAGGGCTTGCATTGAGGTGTGCGGACCCGAAAATTACGAAAGCAAAAAGGGGCAGGCAAAATACAAGAGCCGCCGCGCCTTTAAAAAGGCCGCGTAATTTACACATTGTCCGTGGCCCCTCTCTCCCGTTGCCCCTGCTGCAACCTTCTTTCAATTTGCAAATCCTCATGTACTTCCTGGGAAAAATCGCGCAAATATGCCTCTATCGAATCAATTTTTTCCAAAATTCCTTTAAAGTCTTCGTCGTCAATCACACGCAGATACTTTGAGAGAATGTCGTTATAATCGTTGACAAAATTTGACAGCATCAATTTTTGCGCGGCAACGGACATTGACACATCCTCAAGCTGCCGCGCGACACTTTCCCTGATGGTGCGCCCCTGATTTTTGGCGTTTTGCACAATGCCTTCTGCCGCCGCCTGGGCGCTGATGATGGCCTGATTTATGGTCGCGTCCTTGTCCCTGTAGAGCTTCAGCTGATTTTCGAGTTCGCTAACGTAGTGCTCAACCTCCGCGGGATTATAACCACCTCTTTTAACATGATTGAACCTTACCGTCATCACATTTCCTCCTAAGCATACAATGATATAGTCCTATTTTAACATCTTTAAATCCGCATTGCAAGGCAAATTGTCACTCCTCAGCCACAAAACTGAATTCTGTATTGATTTTGATGCCATAATCGGGATTGGTTTGGCCCAAACGCTCTTTAATTTCGGCCACAATGCCGTCAATTTCAGTATTTTGTGTGCCATGGGGCAGCTCCAGCTCGAAAATAAGCTGGCGGCCGCTTTTCGCGCACGCTATAAATCTAAAGTCGTGGGCATCGGCCTTGGGGCAGCTTTCTGCCAGAAAATCGCGGGTTGCGGCCTTTATGTCGTTTAGCTGCTTGTTATCCGTATCCACGGGGTCCAGATGTATCGTCAGCGCAATGCCCATTTGGCTCATCACAGCGGCCTCTGCCGCGTCAATTGCCGTATGGGCGTCGACTATGGATATATCATTTGGCATTTCCGCGTGTATCGTAGCCACATTGCGCATGGGTCCATAATTGTGGACGACAAGGTCGTGGGTGCCGATTATGCCGTCCTGGCTCATTACAATGCGAATTATGGCTTCTGCCGTCTGTTTGTCAGCGGGCTTGCCGAGGATATTGCCAAAAATTGCCTTTGCGGATGTAATGCCCGTGTACAAAAGCACAAGTGATATCAAAATGCCCACAAAGCCGTCAATATACAGACCAAAGAAGGCGGCGGCAACCAGCGAGGCAATGGTGCCGATGTTGATGAAACAGTCATTTCGAGAATCCTTTGCCACCATCATCAGCGCGTCGCTGTCGATTTCCCGGGCCAGCCGGCGATTGTAAAAATACATCCACAGCTTTATAAAAAAGCCTGCCACAAGCAAAGCGATGGCCGCAAAACCGGCATCCATGCCCGGCGGGTCGATGATATTGGCGACAGAGCTGCGTATAAATTCCACGCCCAAAATTATTATGGACACGGCAATAATTATGCCTACAATGTCCTCAAGGCGGCCATGGCCAAAGGGATGTTCTTTGTCGGCGGGCTTGCCGGCCATGCGAAAGCCCACCAGCGTGACAACGGAATTTGCCGCGTCTGAAAGATTGTTGACGGCATCGGCGACGACGGCAATGCTGCCGCTGAAAATTCCCACAAGCAGCTTCATCACAAACAGGCAAAAATTCAATATAATGCCTATGACGCCCGAACGGCGGCCATAGACCTGGCGTTTTGCGAGACCATGGTGCCCCAAATCCCAGCCCTCCTTGCGTGTTGACTTTATATAATATCATATTTTGCCGATGCAGTCAAGATGCAAAGGAAAAGCCGCTTCCATATATTGCTATTAGGAGGTGGCACCATGAGCCTATCTTTTGCGATAATATCCATAATTGCAGTAACATGCCTGATGGTTCTCGCCATGTTTTTGCGCGCGAAAAGCCGTAACAACATACAGTTTCACACCATAGACTTTTGCCACGAAGGGGACAGATGGAGAGTGGTGATACGCGTCGCGCGATTTTGTCGGCTTTTGTACACACAGGTAAAAATTGTGCCGGGCGATTTGATGTCTTTTCGGCCGCAGCTGGCGTATACGGCGCGCAAAAATGGCCGCCCCGTCATGGCCCTGCCCAACTTTTGGGCGAATCATGCCGGCGTGGCGCTGTGCAAAGTTGCCGGGGATGATTGTCTGACCATGCAAATTGAGATTGCCTTAAAAGACCTGGCCATGGCCCGGGCCTTTGAAAAGAATCTGGCGGAGATGGGGCATGACGCCGTTGTGAAGCACAATTTGGTGATTTTTCAGCATATTATCGTCCAAAAACCATAATTGTGATGACCAAAGACGTGACAATGCTGACTATATTGGCAAAAATCGCGCCTGACAGCGTATATCGCGTCTTGGTGATGCCCACATGCAGAAAATATACACTGAAAGTATAAAAGACCGTCTCTGTTGAAGACATCATGACGGACACAAAGCGGCCTATAAAGCTATCAGGGCCATAATTGGCATAAATGTCCAATTGCAATCCCGTTGCGGCCGAAGATGATACAAGCCGCATCAATGTCAATGGCAGGGCCTCCTCCGGGAAGCCGAAAAGCCGCGTGACGGGCGCCAACAAGCTCGCTAAAATGTCCAGCGTGCCCGACGCACGCAAAACGCCTACAGCTGCGTGTATAATAGGATAGACAGGAATTTCCGGCAAACCGACCATCCTTGATTGGCGTTTCTAAAATTCCTGTGGAAATTATATCCCGCTTTGTGGTATAATTTTTTTATGCCGAAAAAGAAAGGCGTATTGCGGACGCCTTGATTGAATTGGAGGGAGATATTAAATGAACAATAGTTTTGGTGCCTGGGCATCGAGGGTTGGCGAGACATTTTTGGAAAGAAAGCCGGATTTGACGGCGCAGTGGACATATGACATCGGCATTGTCCTAAAAGGATTCGAGCAGCTGTATCACCTCACGGGAAATGAGGGCTATTTTGATTATGCAAAATCCGTCATGGATTCTTTCGTCCAAGACGACGGCAGCATCAAGATGTACAATCGGGATGAATATGCCTTGGACAATGTAAACACGGGCAAGGTGATGTTTCCGCTGTATAAAAAATATGGCGACGAGAAGTTTAAAAAAGCGGCCGAAGTTTTAATGGACCAGCTGAAAAACCAGCCCCGCAGCCGGAACGGCGTTTTTTGGCATAAGGGGTCGATGCCGGACCAGGCATTTTTGGACAGCACATTTATGGCCGGGCCGTTTTACGCGGAATATGCGAAGGAATTTGGGGAAGAGGCGGATTTTGACGATGTGGCGAAGCAGTTTCTTATGTGCGAAGCCTATTTAAGGGACGCCGCGACGGGGCTTTTGTATCATGCCTGCGATTTAAGCAAAAAAGCCCCTTGGAGCAACCCGGACACCGGCCTTTCGGAAAGCTTTTGGGGGCGGGCCATGGGCTGGTTTTGCATGGGCATTGCGGACGCGCTGGAATTTTTTCCGAAAGACCACGCGGACAGGCAAAAGCTGGCGGATGCGCTGGACAGGGCGCTGACGGCGCTGGTGAAGGTGCAAAGCCCACGGGGCGTGTGGTATCAGATATTGGACAAGGCCGACAAGCCCGGCAATTACCTTGAGGCGTCCGCTTCAATTATGTTTACATATGCCATGGCAAAAGGCATCCGGCTGGGCCTTGTTGACAAGGCAAAATATGAGCAGGCGCTGGAAAAGGCATATCACGGAATTATCAATGAGTTTATTACGATTACCAATCAGGGGCTTGTAAACCTGAACAAGGTCTGCCAAACTGCATCTTTGGGCGCGGGTGTACATGACGGCAGCTTTGCCTATTATATCAGCGAGCCGATTGTTTCCAACGACAGAAGGAGCTTTGGCGCGCTTATAAGGCTGTGCGCCCTGATGGAAAGCAGCGAAGGCTAAGCTAATTACTGACTTGCATTTGCGCGGCGGTCTTTTATGATTTTAAGCACAACCAGCAGCACAATTATGAACAATGCCGCCAGTATAAGGGATATGCCGGTTGCAATTCCGTGGGCATCCGCAACGGCCCCAATGATGCCCGGCATAAAAACGCCGCCAAGGCCCGAAATGGCCACGGTAAACCCCAGGGATACGGGGGATGTGGCGCCCTCCATGGTGGCAATGGTGGTGGGATATATGCCCGCCATGCTTAGGCCGATGCCCAGCAAAAACACCACCGTGACAATCGCCGAGACCGACGCGCCAACAAGCATACCCGCAAAGCAGAGCGTGGCCGCAAGGGCCATGAAAAGCAATGCCCTGCTTTTGTTGCGGATGCGCCCGGCGATAAGGGCGACGCTGATGCGGCCAATGGCCATCATTGTCCAATGTATCGTCGGCACAAACCCGGCAAAGTCTGCGGGCAGGGTGTCCACATCAATGAAGTAAAACACAAACCAGCCGATGATGGAGGTTTCTGCGGCGACATAAAAAAGCAGCAGCATTGTGGGTATCCAGAAATTGGCGGTATGTAGAAAAGAAAGGGATTCGCCCCTTTTCTTCTTGGGCGGCTGGGGCGGCAGCTTTGCCACAAAGAAAAGTACGCAGGAAATGGCTATCAGCGCCGCCACAGTTATCGAGGAAAACCGCCAGCCATTGGCGCCCGCCCAGGAAATCCACACAAAGGCGATGAGGGGCGAAATAAGGGCGCCGACTGCCCAGCCGGAGTGTATCACATTCATTGCGGCAGCCCTGTTGCCGGAAATATCCGCGGTTATCACATTGCAGATATTGTTGAGGGCGCCGCGGCAAATGCCCGTAAGGGCAAAGGCCAAAACAAGCAGATACATATTTTGTGATAAAACCGCGATAATAAGCCCAATAACCGCCCCGCCGCACATAAACAGCGTGGATTGCTTGCGGCCGATGAGATAGGGCAGCACGCCCATTGCCAGCACGGCGAAGAATGTTCCCGCCTGATGGGCGGAAAACACAATGCCCGCCTGGGTATAGCTTAGGGCATGGGCGTCCCTGATTTGGGGCAAAATTACGCCAAGCATAATTACCATTATGCCGTTGACAACAAAGGCAAAGTTGATGACGCCCCACAACCCGCGGTTTTCCGGTGATATTTGCAATTTGTCCAAAAAAGTGCGCATAAATTAAGTATAGGTCAATTAAGCGCGCAAGTCAATAAAATAATTTTGAGGAGGAAACGAAATGGCAGCTATTAAAAAAGGGCAACGCTGGGTATTCGCGGCGGACGTCCAAGGCACAACCCCAGGCGAGGGCGTAACCAGAAATATCCTTGCGTATTGTGACGAGGCCATGTGTGTGGCGCATCATTTTAAAGCGGGGGCCGTTGGCGCCCTGCACAGCCACCCGCACATACAAATTACCTATGTTGCGGAGGGGGCTTTTGAATTTGAGATTGACGGCGAAAAGAAGGTGGTAAAAAAAGGAGATACCATGTTTAAGGAAAGTGGTGTAGAGCATGGCGCGGTGTGCTTGGAAGACG
>JAITMW010000048.1 GCA_031277155.1 Clostridiales bacterium
TCATGATTTTTAATTACGGGATGAAAGCGCACAAACTCGCTTACAATACGGTTTTCTACACAATAATTTGTAAAAGCCTCGTCAAAAGAGCTTATAAGGGCCGCCTCGCTTGTGTGGCAACCGGCGACGACAGGCCCGCCATAACCATATGGCGTCGTTATGTCATAATAGATATCGCCCTTAAAATCAATCCTTCGCCTTAAAAATGAATAATGCACCCGCCCATGCTCACACTCAAAGTCAAAAACCTCGGGCGTGGTGTCCCCATCGGCATAGAGATTTGCATATTCCGGAAGAAAATATATGTCCATTTAATTCGTCCCCTTGTAAAATTGAATTCTCTCAACTTCAAATCCCAGACTTTCATAGAGATTTGTTGCAGCTTTGTTGGAGACGGAAGAAAGCAGCTCTATACCCTCACACCCCTCTTTTATAGCAGCAACTTCTAGCTCATTCATAAGCATTTTACCAAATCCCAAACCTCGACTTTCGGATTTAACGATTATCTGATTTAAATGTAAGCGTTTTTGCCTTCCTATATATCTGGGATATGCCCACAAAAAGCCCACAAAGTCTTCATCTTTAAATGCCCCAAAAAGTATGGCTTTGTCCTCTTTCAAGTACTGAACCAGTTCTTGCGTCATTTGTTGTCCTTGCTCAGCGGACAGGTTGCTCCCGGGCAAATTTATAGAATAAATTTCTTGCAAAAGCGTGCTTATAGCGTCTTTGTGTTTTATACAGTCTTCAGCTGAAATCCTCTCAATTGATTTCATTTTTTTCACTTCTTTCTATATTTAGGTCTTGCATATCGCTTTCATCTCTAACAACAATGTCAGCCCGCCTGAAAACCTTCAGTACAGTCTTGGCGATGATTTTGATGTCAAGCCAAAGGGATAGATTGTCTACATATTGAATGTCAAAATTTAGCCGTGATGTCCAGTCAAGAGTGTTGCGCCCATTTATTTGTGCCAGGCCGGTTACGCCCGGGCGCACATCATGGCGGCGGCTTTCCTCGGCGGTGTAATATGGCAAATATTGAACCAGCAGCGGCCGCGGCCCCACAACGGACATGTCCCCCTTTAGGATGTTAAGCAGACTTGGAAGCTCGTCCAGGCTGGTGGCGCGCAGGGTGCGGCCAAAGGGCGTCAGGCGTAGGGAGTCGGGCAGCAGGGCGCCTGTGGCGTCTTTTTTGTTGGACATAGAGCGGAATTTGTATAGGCGGAAGATTTTTGCGTGGCGGCCCGGCCTTTGTTGGGTGAAAAGGACGGGGGCTCCCAGTTTTGCGAGCGTCAGGGCGGCCACAATCAAAAGTATGGGCGAAAGGGCCAAAAGCGCCGCGGCCGCGGCGAATATGTCCAGTATGCGTTTGCCGAATTTACGATACATATTGGCCTCCATTTAGGAACGTGAATCAAGAGTTGTAAGCTGTCATCCTGAGCCCTTCCTTCGTCAGGATAAACTCCGCGAAGGATCTCGAAGCGGAGGATATCCCAATAGATTCTTCACCAAGGCGCTCTAAGCGGCAAAGCCGCTAAGACCGCCTAAGCTCAGAATGACAGTGAGGGGTGCCACCCTGATATCAAAATTATTATAATCATGGGGCCTCGCTTTAAAACATATCAAGTATGATGTCACAAACCAGATTTTGCTGCTTGCCCGTCATTTTCACATCCGAGGGCAGGCACAGGCCCCGGGCGAAGATGTCGTGGCCGACGGATGTTGGTTCCGACGTGATAAAGTCGCAGTGCCGGTAATAGGGCTGTAGGGACATGGGCTTCCAGATGGGCCTGCCCTCGATATTTTCTTGCTCCAGCCGCTCCAGAATGTCAGTGGGCGTGACCGGGCTGCCGTCTTCAAGGATTATGCAGGACAGCCAATAATTGGATTTGCAATTGGTCGGAACAGGGTTCATGGATATTTGGTCGTGTTTGTTAAAAGCGGCGGCGTAGGTGTTGTAAATATTTGTCTTTTGTGCTATGCGTAAATCCAGCGTAGTCAGCTGGCCCCTGCCAATGCCGGCGCAGATGTTGGACATGCGATAGTTGTATCCAAGCTCGCTGTGCTGATAGTGGCGCGCGGCGTCCCGGGCCTGGGTGGCCCAAAATTTGGCCTTTTTGACAATGCTTTCGTCGTTGCAAAGCAGCATCCCGCCGCCCGATGTGGTGATGATTTTATTGCCGTTAAATGAAAGTATGCCGATGTCGCCAAAGCCGCCTGTTTGCTTTGCGTGCAGGGTGCTTCCGAGGGATTCGGCGGCGTCTTCAATCAGGACGGCGCCATGTGCGCGGCAAATTTCCGCAATTGCATCCAGCTTTGCGGGGGTGCCGTAGAGGTTGACGGCAATAACGGCCTTGGTGTGAGGATATTTTGCGAAGGCGGCCTCCAGGGCCTTTGGGTACATATTCCAGCTTTGCCTTTCGCTGTCAATAAACACGGGCACGGCCTTTTCGTACATTATCGGGTTGCATGAGGCAGCAAAGGTGAGGTCCTGGCATAAAACCACATCCCCCGGGCCAACGCCGGCGGCTTTAAGGGCAAGATGTATGGCCGCCGTGCCGGAAGACAGGGCGGCGGCATGGGTGCCCCCGATATAGTCGGCAATTTCGCGCTCAAAAGCATCCACATGGGGCCCAAGGGGCGCAATCCAATTTGTGTCAAAGGCCTCCTGGATGAAGGACATCTCGGTGCCGTTCATGGTTGGTGTGGAAAGCGGAATTCTTGTTTTCATTTGCGTCACCCTTTGTCAGCGTATGTGGGCGCCCCAATTTTATCCCGCCATATCTCTCCGCCCATGATGCCAAAGGCCACCCACAAAAGGGGCCTGTCTATCAGCATATCAATTTGGAAAAAGCTTTGCACAAGATATCCCGCCGCCGCCGCGGCAAAGGCCAGCAAAATCGGTCGGTTAAAGGCCCTTTTAAATGTCGGCAAAAACAGGGAGCCGATAAAGACCAGGTAGGCCGCCAGGGCAGGCAGGCCGAGGTTTACGGCTATGTGGAGATAAGTATTGTGGGCCGAATCAAAGAAAACATTAAAGCGCTGTACGGCTTCGTTTTGAACTTCATCGGACAGGGCCAGATGGAAGGTGCCCGGCCCATGGCCCAAAATGGGGTTTTCAAAGGCCGTGTTAAAAGCGTGGCGCCAGACAAAACCGCGCGCGCTGCCAAATTCGTCATCCATGCGGCCGTGCATTATTTCCCGCGCCTGCCAAATAATGTCATACGGGTTGCCTTCGCGGCGTGCCCCCTCAATTTCCACAATTACAAGGCCGCCGACAATTCCCAGGCCCAAAACG
>JAITMW010000151.1 GCA_031277155.1 Clostridiales bacterium
CTTCACAAGAAATTCATGATTGGTGTCAAATATGCCGCATATGTCGGCGCGGCTGTCTTCCGTAATGGGCGTGATGTCATATTGCGGCAAGGCCTGACGCAATGCTTCATAAAGTTTCATGCACACTCCTTTGATAGACCAAGAAGTCCCCTTTTGTGCGCTCGTAAGTAAAGCCCATTTTTTGCCAAAAGTGCAAGGCCCTTTTATTTGTGTCAAATATGCCCAGGTGTATGCTGTCAAGACCAACCATCCGCGCCGCGCGCGCTGTGCCGTTAAAAACAGCCGCCCCCACACCTTTGCCGTGGAAGTCGCCATGGACCAAAAACAGGCCAATCCACATTTCATTTTCATTTGGATAGCCCATCAATAGGTCAATCACGGCAATGGCCTTGCCATTTTCGCACAAGCCCGCAAAAAATTTGCGGGCAATGTCAAAGCCCTCGGGCAACATGCGCACCGTTGTCAGGATTCTCTCGTCATCAGCCACCTGGCCAAATAGCATGAAATATTCGGGATTTGTAAAATAAACATCCCGCGCAATGGCATAGTTGCCCTCGTTTATGGGCGTGATGCCATATTGCGGCAAAGCCTGCCGCAGCGCTTCGTAAAATTCAGCCATGCCCCATATCATATCCTTTTCAAAATGTTTATTGGCAATACCGCCGGGACTGCTCCGCTCACAAAGTCTTTGATATTCTTCGTGACTATATAGTCCGCGTTTATACGACTGGCGCAAGACATCTGGACGGCATCTTCAAAATCTTTTATACCGCTGGAAAAAGCATACATCACATCACTTTTAAGCACGTCTAATATGTCCACAATCACCAATAAAGTTTGGACAGCGTTATTCACTTCGTTTGGCGCTATGTGCTTGCGGAGGATGTACATAAGGTCAGATATTGTCAGCGCCGAAACAAAGCCATTCAAATTGCCCAGCTCACAATGCCTTAGCAGCATCAAGGAATCTTCATAGCCTTCACGCTTTGTTATTATATCCATGGCAATGTTGGTATCCAAAAGAATCTTCATTGCCTGGCCATCCTTTCCTCTTTAGCCTCGTTTTCATCGGCATCTTGAGGTATCAAGCCGACCAGGTTGTCAGACAGAAAGGACATGGCTCTGTCAATGCCTATCAACCTGGCGACAGGCAAACCATTTCTTGTTATGACAACTTCGTGTTCTGATGCCAGCTCGATATACTTCACGAAATTATTTTCTACCTCTGCGGCAGTTACCATCACGGCCATGGCAATCACTTCCTTCCATCACACCGTCATGATTTCCTTCGTCTTTTTTTCCACAATTTTGTCAACTTCTTCGATTTTCTTGTCCGTGAATTTTTGTATGTCGCTTTTGTCCTTTTTCAAGTCGTCCTCGGTGATGTCGCCCTTTTTCTCGGCCTTTTCCATGGCGTCCACGGCTTCGCGGCGCACATTGCGTATGGCGACTTTGGCGTTTTCGCTGCGCTTTTTCACTTCTTTAACCAAGTCCTTGCGGCGGTCTTCCGTCAATTCCGGAAAAACAAGGCGTATAACCTTGCCGTCGTTGTTTGGATTGATGCCCAAATCAGATGCCATCACGGCCCGCTCTATGGCCTTTAGCATATTGGGGTCCCATGGCGCTATCTGTAACAGGCGGGCCTCGGGCACGGTGATATTGGCCACCTGGCTGATGGGCGCAGGCGCGCCATAATTGTCAACGGTTATTCTGCTAAGTACATTGGGATTGGCGCGGCCCGCCCTTATGGTCTCCAGGTCTCTTTCGAAGCCCGCCACGGTTTTGCCCATCTTTTCCTCAAAAATTTTGGTGTCTAATTCTGACATAATTTTTCCTCCTTTTTGTTTTTAATCATGATTTTGCTGCGGCAATCCTGAATCAGTTGACGCGCATATTCTTCCCTGTCGCCGCTTGCAAACATCAATTTCAGCTTGCCCGGCGATATCTTTTTCTTAATTTGCTCCTGCTCTTTTTCCGGGCAGTCACAAAGCGCCGCATCCACAATTTCCATCATCTTTTCCTCGTCGCTTTTCACAAATTTGCCCAAAATCTTTTCAAAGCCCATGGGAATGAAGGTGCCCATGACACCGGCACCTATAAGGCCGCCCACAATTTCAATTGCAAACCAGCCCGCGCCGATGTTCCAGCCCACTGTTCCAAAAAATATCAAAAGCACCGAAAGCACTATATTTCGTATGAATTGCACCACGGATATGCGCTTGCGGGCAAGGCCGTAAACATCAAGGGCCAAAATGGTCAGCGCAGAAAGTATGCGCGTAACCACCGTGGCGCGCAGCAATGTCACCGCCGAACGCAGCGCGATGTTAAATCCGCTCATGGCAAGGTTGAAAACAACCGTCGTGGCCTTGGGCAGCGTCATACGCAACAATGTATCGGGATTTGTCAGCCCTTTTAGCTTTTTAATTGCAATCACCCCGCATTCATGGTGCCGCTATAAACTTTTGCGTTACGTAAAACTCCCATTGCGAGCCGGGCAGATGATAAAAACCGACGCCCAGGTGGGTCATGGTGGGATTAAGTATATTGGCCCTGTGGCCGGGAGAATTCATCCAGCTTATCATGGCGGCTTCGGGCGTGGTAAACCCGCCGCTGATATTTTCCGCCGCGCCCATGTTTACAATGCCCGTTCTTGCTATTCGCGCCCTCAATGTGGTCCCGTCAGAGCTTGTGTGGCTGAAGCTGTTGGTTGAGGCCAAATCTCTGCTGTGGGCAAGGGCCGCATCCGCCAGTGTGTTGCTCCATATCACCGGAGACACGCCATATGACTGCCTTTCGATGTTTACAAGCTCAAAGACTCGGGCTTCAAATTCCGCGGCATTAACAGCAGAGGTGGATTCCCTTGGGGCTCTGGGCGCCGGCGTGGGTGTAGGCGACGGCGTAGGCACAGGTGTAGCAACCGGCGCATATGTTTGAATCGGACCCGCCGCCAAAGCAGCCGACAGGCTGCCTTGGTCGCTTAAAAACAAATAACTGAAGGGCCCAAATCTGCCGACGCCGATATATCTATGCTCTTCAGATAAAATAAATGTCCTGTGAGCCTGAGAGTCCATCCAGGCATCCACCTGAGCCTCGGGCGTATGCCGCCCCTGCCCGGCATTGCCGCCGTTCCACAGCGTCAGCTGCGCGCCAAAAGCTTCTGCCACAGCGCGGGAGGCACCATGGGTAGCGCCCGGCACGGCATATGGCCCCATATTATGCCCCAGGCCGGTGTTAAGCTGGGACATGGTTTGGGTGTAAAACCTTGCGGCCATCATTAAGGCATCGTCAATGGCGACTTCGCTAAGGCCGTATTGCGCCCTGATTTCATTCACCAAGTCTACAAGCTCCAGCTCGAAGTACGAGGGGCCGCCAAGCTCAATATAATTGTCAATCCATTCCTGCCTTTCAGCCTCTGTCAGCCGCCTGTCGGGCAATGTCATGACGGTTTCCATTGATGACATATAAAAATCATCCGGCGGCACAAAAATTATCGGCAAAGTGCTTATAATCACTGTATTTGTATCCCC
>JAITMW010000060.1 GCA_031277155.1 Clostridiales bacterium
CTTATGTTATGGGGTAACGAAATAAGTGATATCGCGCCATTGGCAGAGCTTACAAGCTTGACTTCGCTGTCTCTGAGCGGCAATCAAATCAGCGATATCCGGCCATTGGCGGGGCTTACGAATCTAGTATGGCTGCATTTACACGATAACCAAATAAGCGATATCGCGCCATTGGCGGGGCTTACAAATTTGACTAGGCTGTCTCTGGCCGGCAATCAAATTAGTGATATACGGCCATTGTCTGGGCTTACGAATTTGCTTTCGCTGTTTCTGAGCGGCAATCAAATCAGTGATATACGGCCATTGGCGGGGCTTACGAATTTGACTCCGCTGTGTCTGGGCGGCAATCAAATCAGCGATATCCGGCCTTTGGAAGGGCTTACAAATTTGACTTGGCTGTTTCTGAGCGACAACCAAATCAGCGATATCGCGCCATTGGCAGAGCTTACAAATTTGGATCGGCTGTTTCTGGGCGACAACCAAATCAGCGATATCCGGCCGTTGGCGAGGCTTACGAATCTGGAACTTCTGAATTTGGGCGGCAATCAAATCAGCGATATCGCGCCATTGGCAGAGCTTACAAATTTGACTTGGCTGTTTCTGGATGGCAACCGAATCAGCGATATTCAGCCACTGGCGGGGCTTGCGGATTTGACTGACCTGCGGCTACAAGGTAATTCAGTCACCGACTGGTCGCCTGTTGAGCATGTGCGTGAATTGTACGGCAGGCCATAAAGATTATGCATGAAACCCGCGCGAAAGAGATATGTTATGTTTTACAAACATATAAAATACCCACCGAGGAGGAATTTTTATGAAAAGAACAAAAATGTTGTTGTCGGCAACGGTGCTTGCACTTGCCCTGGGCATCTTTATGCCCGCTGCCCTGTACGCAAACGAAGTAAGCGTGACCATTGACGGTGTGCTTGTGGAATTTGAGGACCAAGGGCCCGCCATTGTGGATGGCCGCACACTTGTGCCTGTGCGCGGCGTATTTGAAGCTCTGGGCTTTTATGTGGATTGGGACCAAGACGCGCAAACCGCCACCTTAACAGCAAGCAAGGATGTTGTGCTTTGGGCGTTTGAAGAGCAGTACAACACAATGGATGTAATTGATGTAGAAGTGATTATCACCATCGGAAACGAAATTTTCACCACAAATGGCGAAGAGTTCGAGCTTGATGTGCCCGCGCAGCTTGTTGAAGGGCGCACCATGCTTCCAATCCGTCACGTGCTTGAAAGCGTCGGCCATTTTGTAGATTGGGATGACGACACAAGCACTGTAATTATCAGAAACCTTTGGGGCTTCATTGATTTTGACTATACCCCCGGAGCTTTGGAGAATCAAATAGCGCCGCCTGCGGAAGGCGAGCTGTTTGCTGTAATCCATACCAATTTCGGAGAAATACATCTGCGCCTTTTCCCGGACTTGGCACCACTGACAGTGGAAAACTTTGTAACACATGCCCAAAATGGCTATTATGACGGCGTCATTTTCCATAGGGTCATTGATTGGTTTATGATACAAGGCGGCGACCCGACAGGCACAGGCACAGGCGGTGAAAGCATTTGGGATATGGCTTTTGGTGATGAGGGCACATCCAACTTGCGCCATATCCGAGGCGCGCTCTCCATGGCCAATGCAGGGCCCAATACCAACGGAAGCCAGTTTTTCATCGTGCAGATTGACAGCTTGCGCGACGGCATGGCCGAAATCCTGGAAGAAAGGATTGCCAACCAAGATGAGATTGCAGATTGGGCCGGCGTTTATTACAGAGAAGTTTTCCCGGCTTCATTTGCCCAGCATCTTTTGGAATATGGCGGCGTGCCGCATCTGGACTTTAGGCATACCGTATTTGGGCAAGTCTTTATTGGTATGGATGTGGTGGATAACATAGCCGCAACGGAAGTTGATGAAACTGCCCGCCCGTTTGAAGATGTCATCATTGAAAGGATTGAAATATTGACATTTGGCCAATAAGGAGGTACGCAATGTTAATTGTGACAACCAACGAAATACCCGGCAAAAGCATCGAATTGCTGGGCCTTGTGCAGGGCAGCACCGTGCGGGCAAAGCATGTGGGCAAGGACATCCTGGCGGGATTTAAATCCCTTGCGGGCGGTGAAATTACGGCCTATACCCAGCTGATGTACGAGGCCCGCGGCATCGCCACGGAGCGCATGATTGAACACGCACGCCAGCTGGGCGCGGACGCCATTGTGTGTTGCAGATATCAATCCTGCGCCGTAATGGATGGCTCCAGCGAGATTATGGCCTTTGGCACGGCGGTGAAATACGTCTAAAGGGCTAAAAGGCGGGATGATATCAATACATATATCGGTTGATATCATCCCGGCCAATGCCGTCATGGGTGGCCATGTTGATGCTGTTTGCAATCATATTGGACAGCCACGCCACCACTTCGCCGATTTCCTTGGGCGTGACAAACATATTGCCAACCAGGGGGCCCAGGGTGTTGCGGATGATGGTATATTTGTCGCCATCCTCCAGCTTTTGCAGCATCTTAAAGATGTCCGCGCCATCTTTTAGGCTCTCCGGCATATTTTCTGACATTTCTGACAAAAACAGGTCCATTGTGTCATTGACAAAGGTGGCGGCATCCACCACGGTGGGCACTCCAATGGCAATTACGGGCACGCCAAGGGTCTGCCGGTTTAGGGCCGTGCGCATATTTCCCACGCCGGCACCGGGGGAAATGCCCGTATCAGAAAGCTGTATGGTCTGGTTGATGCGGCTTATTTTGCGTGCCGCCAGCGCGTCAATGGCAATTATCAGCGCGGGCTGCACATGGTTTACCAGACCGCGCACCACCTCTGCCGTCTCTATGCCTGTTGTGCCCATCACGCCCGGGGCAAGGGCGCATAGCGGGCGCAGGCCACCCGCCAGCTCCCTCGGCAAATTGTCCATGATATGGCGCGTCACCAAAATTTTGGAAACCACCTTTGGCCCCAAGGCGTCCGGCGTCACATTGTGGTTGCCAAGGCCAATAACCAGCGTTGTGCCGCCGGATTTTCCGGCATTTTTTGTCAATGCGGCCAGCTTGTCTGTCAAAATGCGGATAATTTCTTCGTGGGCCGCGACATTGTTCTGCTGTATCTCCGGCGATTCTATCGTGATATAGCTGCCTATGGGCTTGTTCATGGCCGCCTCGCCCGCCTCGCTTGTGATGCGCACCGTCGTCACGGTGATGCTAAAAGCCTCATCATCTTCCACGTCAATTTCCACGCCATCAACGCCGCCAATGCCGCCGTCTTTAGCGTCCTGAAGGTGCTGGGCCATTTCCAGGGCCAGGTCTGTATAGATGTTTTTTTGCACATGGGTTCACTCCTAATAAAAGGCTGTGGATTAGGATTAACCCACAGCCCTATGTCTATTTGTACAGCGGTATGGCATTGCCATGTATGATAAATTCCGCATCTTTCATGTTCTTTTGGTCAACATAAATAAGGATGTCCAACTTTGCGCGGATATTGCCCATCACCAGCCACAGTCCGTCCTCATGCTGCACAATATAGGCGCCGGGGTCCGGTTGAATATTGGGCTGGCTGTTTAAAATCCGCGTAATTTCAACGCCGCTGTCAGATGCCTGACTATGTGGCCTCTGATTCATTCCTGCATTGTTGTTATATTGGCCCCCTGTTTGCCCCTGATTTTGGTTGTTTTGCCTTTGCTGATTATTTCGATATTGCTGCTGCCCCTGATTTTGGTTGTTGTAATATTGCGCAAGGGCAGCTTCGTTTTCGTTTTGTGTTTCGCCGGTTTCCTTTGGCGGCTTCTTTGGGGCGTTTTCCGGAGCCTCCTGTGGGCCGGCCTTTGGCGCATCCTTTGGCACAGCCACCGGAGAAGCCTGTGGCGATGCTTGCGGCGGCGTGGTCTTTGGCGCGTCCTGTGGCACGGTTGTTGGTGTTGCGCCCGGCGCCGGGCTTACATCCGGCGTTTGGGTGTCGGGTGCTGTTTCCTTGTCTTTCTTTCTCCAAAACGCAGTGCTGGTTATTGCGATGTCGTCATATTCCGCGGCCACTTCGGCCGCGTAAACGGTGCCTGTAAACAGCAGACCGGCCGCAAACACGCACAGCCCGGCTTTTGCAATTTTATTTTTCATAATGATGATGCCTCCTAAAATCAAAATTGTAAGAATATTTTGATTCTGGGACAATTAAATAATGCAAGGGAATTTTTGAGAATAATTGTGCCTTCCGGAAAATATTGAGGACGGCCGTCAATCAAAATGGTCAAATAGGCCACATTGCCTATGCCCGCGGCATTTATCAGCAGCTTGTATATCAGCCTGTCCTCAAAATGCGTGCCGCCATAGTTTAGTATTTCCGCGGAGAGATTAACAACCAAATGAGATGCGGCCCCATGGAAAATTATGTCCAATATGCGCACTTGCGGCGGCGCATAAATCATTTTGTCGGCATCGGCATTGTCAAAAATCTCGGAAAAGACCACAATGGCCCTGTCTTCCACAGAAAGCCGGGATGGCACGGCGATGTGATAATAATTCAGCACATCTTCCCCATCATCCCCAATTTCAAAGAAAAATATTTGCAGCCTGTCCAATTCCTCGGCGCCGACGCTTTGCGGAAAGATAAATATCAACAGCACGAGCAATATGGCAAATAGAATTTTCATGGCCGAAACACCTCCATACAATCCTATTACCATTATTACCCAATACACATGCCGTTTCAACCTTCATCGCCTACAAAATTGTTTCAACAGAGGCGAAAAACACTTTTCAATCGGCGATACTGTAGAATATTTTGCAAAAAGCGCAGTCCTCCGTAGGGGCGCCGCTCCCGGCTCCTCGCGAAGGGGCTTATGGATTCTTCGCAAAGCGGGAGTATGTCGCTTCGCTCCTACTCCCGCTAAGCTCAGAATGACGGTTAGGGTGCTACGCTTGTTATCCTGCCCCCTTTTCTGTCATCCTGCCCCCTTTTCTGTCATCCTGCCCCCTTTTTCTGTCATCCTGAGCGCAGCGAAGGATCTCGCTTCGCCCTTAATCCCGCTAAGTAGCGTGCGCCCCGCCCTCGGCGTCCCGCGAAGGGGTTTATGGATTCTTCGCAAAGGGGCTTATGGATTCTTCGCAAAGCGGGAGTATGTCGCTTCGCTCCTACTCCCGCTAAGCTCAGAATGACGGCATGAAGTGCCGCTAAGCTCAG
>JAITMW010000019.1 GCA_031277155.1 Clostridiales bacterium
ATGCCGGGTAAACCCGGCTGAAGTAACGACTACAAGTCGGACAAGCGTCATAGAGGGTGAGAAAATGGGCAAAGACGAGAGAATGTTAGCTGTATTGGAAAGGCAAGCAGAATTGCTTGGCAAAATTGTGCATATGTACGAAGGCCAAAATAAGAAGCATGATGAACTGCTTGGCATAGTTAAGTCTGCCGACGACCTCATAAAGAGCAACATTAGGGCGGCAGAAGAGCTTATGAAAATCCATGTTAAATCATTGGCGGACTTGTCGCAGGACTATGTTAAGTCTTTTAATGAAACTATCAGGGACCATATGAAATCGACGGGCGAGATAGCTTCGATTGTGGAAGAGCATAACAAGCGCATTGAAAGGCTGACGCAAGATATAAACAGGCTGTCCGGCAGCTTTATCAATTTTATTACTGCGGAAGTGCAATGGGATGACGAATTTTCTAAAGGATGAAGATGAATATCAGACAGGAGGACGCGTAAATGTCAAATGTAGCGGAAAACGACCTTTTAACAGAAGAAGGAGGCGGCACGGATACGACGAAAAATATGTATCTGGCTTTTGTTATAGAAAACGAGCAATTTGCGGTGGATGTGGGGCATATCAAGGAGATTATCGGCGTGGTGCCCATCACCCTCATCCCCAAAACGGAGGATTATATCAAGGGCATCATCAATTTGCGGGGGGACATTGTGCCTGTTATTGACGTGCGTGTGCGCTTTCGCAAGCCCGAAATATCGTATAATCAGCTGACATGCATTGTCGTGGTGCTTTATCAGGATTATATACTGGGGCTGATTGTGGACAGCATACTGGGCGTTTATATCATTGAGGAAGACATGATTTCGTCGCCGCCAAATGCCAAGCTAAGCTATTCTAATCAGTTTGTGAAAAATATTGGCAGGGCGGATGATGGCATAAAGCTGCTTTTGGACCTGGAAAAGCTGATTTTTGACTTGCAGTAGGGGTGGCAGATTGCCGTCCGGATATACGGGAGGGATACCATGAATTTTTTGGAAAGCATCAAAGCCCGGGCGGCGGCGGATGTTAAAAGCATCGTGCTGCCGGAGGCGGGTGATATCCGCACGCTGAAAGCGGCGGCGGAGATTTTAAAGCAGGGCTTTGCGAAGGTGATACTTGTTGGCAGCGCCGATAAAATTGCGGGTGACGGCGCGGGGCTGGATTTGGCCGCGGCAACCATCATCGACCCGGCAAATTACGACAAAAGGCGGGAAATGGCGCAGAGGCTGGCCCAGCTTAGAAAAAGCAAGGGTATGACGGTTGAACAAGCCGACGAATTGCTTGATAACGAGCTGTATTTTGGCGTGATGCTGGTGGATGCGGGCATTGCGGACGGCATGGTGGCGGGCGCGGCCAATTCTACCGCTGATGTGCTGCGGCCCAGCTTGCAAATTTTAAAGACGGCGCCGGGCACAAAGCTGGTTTCCAGCTTTTTCATCATGGTTGTGCCGGATTGTGACCTGGGCGCGGATGGCATCTTCCTGTTTTCGGATTGCGGCCTAAATCAAAATCCAAATGCCGAGGAAATGGCGTCCATTGCGGTCTCCAGCGCGGAATCCTTCCGGGTGCTTACGGGGCAAGAGCCTGTTGTGGCCATGCTTTCACATTCCAGCAAGGGCAGCGCGAAGCACGCCGATGTTGATAAGGTGGTGGAGGCCACGAAAATTGCCAAAGAGGCGGCGCCGCACCTGGCCCTGGACGGGGAATTTCAGCTGGACGCGGCCATTGTGCCGGAAATTGGCGCGGCCAAGGCCAAGGGCAGCCCCGTGGCGGGCAAGGCCAATTGCCTTATTTTCCCGGATTTGGACGCGGGGAATATAGGCTATAAGCTGGTGGAGCGGCTGGCGAAGGCGGCGGCCTACGGGCCTGTGACCCAGGGCATTGCAAAGCCCGTTAATGACCTTTCCCGGGGTTGCTCCTATGAAGATATTGTGGGGGTTGCGGCCATTACGGCGGTGCAGGCGCAGGGAACCACCCCGGGCTAAAGCCCACCCCTCCTGAGGAGGGGAATAATGTCAAGCAGGAGGAGCGGGCGTGTGGAGCAACTTGGAAAAGCCTTGGCAGCTTGCGATGAAATTGGCCTGGGAGTCGTTTAAATCAGGCTCTTTGCCGATAGCAGCGGTGATTGCGGATGCTGATGGAAAAATCGTATGCACCGGGCGCAACACTGTTCTTGAAAAGTGCTTCAAAAACAGGAATATGGCCCATGCGGAGATGGGTGCGCTGATGGATTTGGATTATGACGCACATCCCGAAATTCGCAAATACACGATATATACCACATTGGAGCCTTGCCCCATGTGCATGGGGGCAATTGTTATGAGCGATGTGCGCAAATTGCGTGTTGCCGTCCGCGACCCTTGGGCCGGAGCCGTTGATATATGTCAATTGCCATATATTGCAAGTAAAAATATGGATATTGTTTTTGAGGCAGGCAAGATGCCGACAATTCTTACAGTGTTATATTTATACAGACTGTGGGAAGGGTATGGTACAAATGCCGATAACTTTCTAAAACGACTTGATGAGCATTTTCCGGCAGAAACAACCTTTGCACGTGATTTGCTTGCTAAAAATATACTTAGAAATTTCGCCGAAGAGGGCGCAAGCATCGAAAAAATTTACAATTACATAGAAGGGACATGGAAATTATGAAAATTTTGGTATTAAACTGCGGCTCTTCATCGCTGAAGTATCAGCTTATTGACATGGCCACCGAGGCCGCGCTGGCAAAGGGCTTGGTGGAGCGCATAGGTATAGCAAATCCGCGCCTGGTGCATGAAAAGGAAGGGGCCGGCAAGGTTACGATTGAGGCGGAAATTCCCAATCATGATGTGGCGGTAAAGCTGGTGATTGAGGCATTGATGCACAAAGACCACGGCGTAATCAGTCATATTGGCGAAATTGCGGCGGCGGGGCACAGGGTTGTCCATGGCGGCGAGTTTTTTACAAAATCTGCCATTGTTACCGCCGAGGTTAAAAAGGCAATTTCTGAATGTGTGGCCCTTGCGCCCCTGCATAATCCCGCCAATTTGATTGGCATTGAGGCTTGCGAAAAGCTGATGGGCGCAACGCCGCAGGTGGCGGTGTTTGACACGGCCTTTCACCAGACAATGCCCGAAAAATCCTATCTTTACGCCATTTCCTACGGCCTGTATGAGAAATACAGGATTCGCAAATATGGCTTTCATGGCACCAGCCATTACTACGTTACCGGGCGTGCCGCGGCCATGCTGGACAAGCCTATTGAGAGCCTAAAGCTGATTTCATGCCATCTTGGCAATGGCGCCAGTGTTTGCGCCGTGGACGGAGGCAAGGCGGTTGACACGTCAATGGGCCTTACGCCCCTCGAGGGGCTGATGATGGGCACGCGCTCCGGGGATATGGACCCCGCCGCGGTCAGCTTCATCATGGACAAAGAGGGGCTGACCACCAAGCAAATGGAGAGTCTGCTTAACAAAGAAAGCGGCGTGCTGGGCATTTCCGGCATTTCCAGCGATTTTCGCGATATTGAGGCGGCGGTGAAAGAGGGCAACGCCCGCGCAAAAGTGGCGCTGGACATGTTTCATTACAGGGTGGCGAAATATATCGGCAGCTATGCGGCGGCCATGAATGGCGTGGATGCCGTAATTTTCACCGCGGGCATCGGCGAAAACGGGATAGGCACAAGGCTGGCCATATGCGAATATCTGGGCTATTTGGGCATAGCGGCGGACACGGAGAAAAACAATGTGCGCGGCAAAGAGGTTGATTTTTCGGCCAAGGGCGCGAAGGTGCGCTGTTTGGTGGTGCCGACCAATGAGGAATTGGTGATAGCGCGGGATACGCTGGCGCTGTGCAAGTAGTGCTTGAGGGAATTTGATGAGATACAACGAAGGAACCTTAGACGGCCTGTTGATTGGAGCCGTAATGGGCATTACTATCAATGCCCTCTTGCTTACAATCGGATTTTACAGCGCTGATAATTTTGTCACCTTTTCGATTCTCTGGGCGGTTGTCGGCGTGGTTGTCGGCGCAATTCGTGCCAGAAAATTCCGCACGGTTTATGATGTCCGGGGAGGCGCGGCCTGCGGTTTTTGGATTGGCGCGGTTTTTAGTATTTTTTACATTGCTGCGCTATTTATGGCAGAAGCCCCCATTGCCCCCATGATTACCGCCATGATTACCATTGTTTTTGTCCATACAATTTTTACGGTTGCCATAGGGGCTGCTATGGGCGCAATTTTAGGCATGGCCAAGGGTATGCGCCAATCAGAAGCGAAGGTGCCGCTTGTTTTGCGGATAATTTTTGCCATATTATTTGTGATAGCCGTCTTTTTAACAGTCGTCATTGCAACGGCTGTTGGAACCCCTGCGAGTATGGCGCTGGTTAGCGCCATACTCATCATGGCTATAGACGGAATCATCCTTTATTTGGCGGTTCCTCTGGTCTGGTGGCTAATTGCCCATCGCAAAAAGGTAAAGTTTTTTGCCTTTGTCGGGATATCCAGGCCGCGCTTTGGAGGCTCCAAGCGTACGGCCCTCGTGTTTGCGGCTGTTTTTGTTAGCGCATACACGCTTTATGCCGTGTTTATGCTGAACTGTTGTTTGGCGGCAGCTTCAGTATAGCGGTGTCTGTTTTGGTGGCTGCCTTCGGCATTGCATCAGCTGTATTAAACGAAAAGGTCTTTAGCGGCGGTTCCGTAATTCCCTCCACCCTTCTGATAGGAACTGTGGATTTTGTGGCTGTGATGTTGGCGGCCTTTGCGACATAGCAAAAAAGTGATTGACAATGTTCTAAAATTTGACTATAATGAGAGATTGCAGGGAAAGTATGATTAAATACGATACCAGGAAAATCCGGCCAAATGAGAGCATATCGATTGACACAACAGTTGATATTGCCATGCCTCGCGGCTTTGACGCGGCTGATACGGCGGTTGCCGTGGTTGGCTCCTTGAAAAACGCCGGCGGGCGCTTTGTGTTGGATGCCCGGGCGGATTGTCTGCTTGTGTCGGCGTGTTCGCGGTGTTTGGTGCCTGTGGAATATAGGCTTTCCTTCCATATTGATGAAAATTTTGTGGAGGAAGATGAGGCCGCCGACGAGGATATCGAGTTTTCGGACCATGTAATTGATATTTATCCTGCCATTTTTAGAAATTTCTTACTTAATATTCCCATGAAACCGCTGTGTGCGGAGGATTGCGCGGGGCTGTGTCCCGGATGCGGCAAAGACCTCAATCAGGGTGATTGTGACTGCGCAGAGGAAGTTAATGAGCAATTTAGTAAATTATTACAATTTTTTAGCGATTAGGAGGTGTTTTATATGGCAATTTGCCCAAAGGGGAAAATTTCCAAAGGCAGACGTAACAAAAGACGCGCGCAAAGCTGGAAAATAAGCACTGCAACGCTTATAAACTGCCCATCTTGCAACGAGCTTGCATTGCCGCACAGGGCTTGTAAAGCGTGTGGCAATTATAAGCGCGTGGAAGTTTTGAAAGTAGGTTCGTGATGGCGAATGTGATTGTTGCCGTGGATGCTATGGGCGGAGACCACGGCCCGCAAACAGTGGTATCCGGGGCGGTTGACGCGCTGGAAGATAATGCGATTGACAAAATTATCCTGGTTGGGCGCGAAGGCGATATCCGCCAAGTTTTGGGCGCTTTAAACTATGATGAAAATCGCGTTGAAGTTGTCCACGCCCAGGAAGTTATCGGCATGGAAGAAATTCCCACCACCGCGCTAAAGACCAAAAAGGATTCTTCCATAGTGGTGGGCCTGAATTTGGTGAAAAGCGGCCATGCGGCGGCATTTGTGTCCGCCGGCTCTACAGGGGCGGTTTTGGCGGGCGGCACCACCATTGTCGGGCGCATCAAGGGCATTGCGCGCCCTGCGCTGGGCGTGGTTTTCCCCAGCACCCGCGGCTATACCTTTTTGGTTGACGCCGGGGCCAATGTGGACGCAAAGCCCGAGTATCTGCTGCAATTTGCCCAGATGGGCGCTTGTTATATGGAGGCCGTTATGGGGATTGAAACCCCCAAGGTGGGCCTGATTAACGTGGGCGCAGAGCGGGAAAAGGGCAATGCGCTGACGAAAGAGGCGTATGGCCTGCTTGCGGCGTCCGATTTGAATTTTACGGGCAATGTGGAAGGGCGCGAGATACCGCTGGGGGCGGTGGATGTGGCGGTTTGCGATGCTTTTGTGGGCAATATTATCCTAAAGTATTCCGAGGGGTTTGCTAAGGGTATCATGTCCATGCTGAAAGAAGAGCTGATGTCAAGCGGCATATCCAAGCTGGGCGCGCTGTTGTCCAAAGGCGCTTACGGCCGTCTGCGCAAGCGTTTTGACTATACCGAGGTTGGCGGGGCGCCCTTTGTGGGCCTCAATGGCCTTGTGGTGAAAGCCCATGGCAGCTCTAACGCCGTGGCCATCAAAAATGCCGTGAAGCAGTGCAGCAAGTTTATAAAAGCAGATGTTGTGGGTAAAATCAGAGAAAAGATAAGTCATGAAGGAGTGGAAGAAAATGGAATTTGAAAAAATCAGAACCATTATTGCGGAGCAGCTGGGCAAAGATGAGAGCGACATCGACATGGAAACCAGCTTTACCGAGGATTTGGGCGCGGATTCGCTGGACCTTTTCCAAATTATTTCGGAATTGGAAGGGGCTTTTGACATGGAGTTTCCGCAAGACGACCTTGAGAAAGTTAAGACCGTTGGCGATGCCGTGAGATATATACAATCTGCACAATGATTCACGCAAATATCGAAGAAATTTTGGGATATTGCTTTAATAACGCCGATGTGCTGAACCAAGCCCTAATCCATAGCTCTTATGTCAACGAAAACCGCATGAATTCTGCGGCGCACAATGAAAGGCTGGAGTTTTTGGGCGACGCGGTGCTGGAATTGGCCACAAGCGAATATATCTACACCTGCTTTCCCGACATGACCGAGGGCGAGATGAGCAAACTGCGCGCCAGCGTGGTTAATGAGGCCACCCTGGCAAAATGCGCCAGAGAGCGCAATTTTGGCGAATTTCTAAAGCTGGGCAGGGGCGAGATGGCAAATGGCGGGGCACAGCGCGAATCCATACTGGCGGACACTTTCGAGGCCATAATCGGCGCGATTTACCTTGACGGCGGCTATGACGCCGCCAAAGGGTTTATTTTGCGCGCCCTGGAGACGGATATTCACTCCATGAAGGGGCTGACGTGGATTTCGGACTGCAAGACCCATTTGCAAGAGCAGCTGCAAAAAAACAGCCAAGAGCCCATAGAATACTATGTTATCAAGGAAGAGGGGCCGGAGCATAACAAGATTTTTACGGTGGAATTGGCCCACGGCGGCCGTGTTATGGCGCAGGGTTCCGGCCGAAACAAGAAGGAAGCGGAGCAGGAAGCGGCGCGGCGGGCTATTGAGAAATATGGGCTTCAGTGATTATTCCAACTGCCTTGGATTGCGCCTTGCAAGAAGCCAGCTTACATATACTACCAATATGCCGATTGCTACTGCCAGTTGCGGCGCAAATGGGAAGCGAATGAAGCTGAATAATGATTCCAACAGTTTATCTTCAAAAATCATATTGGCGGCGATATAGCCCAGATAGCCCGCGGCCAGCGCAAACAGCACGGCATGACGATTTATCAGATTGATTATATATTCGCTGGCGATAAGCAAAATCGGGACGGAGATGGCGAAGCCCAAAAATGCCACGGAAAGCCCGTGGGACGTCACATTGCCGCCCTCGTCGGCCACAATTGAAATGACGGCGATGACATTATCCAGCGACATGGAGATATCGGCGGCGATGATGATAAAAATTACCTTATAGTATTTGTCGTCGCTGTTAATATTCCTATGGACGCCGGTGTCGCGCAGCATCTGAATTATCACATAAATCAGCATGGCGCCGCCGATGAGGCGGATGTGCAGCCATGTTATGGTGAAAAGCCAGCCCACCATAAAAGTGAAAACCAGCTTGAGAGCAAGAGAGAGCCAAATGCCGACCATACGCGCGGTGTTGGCTTTTTTTGGCGTTAGGCCCCGGGCGGCCAGGGCGATGACGCTGATATTGTCAAATGATACAATCAGATTTATTAAAACCACCTGTAACAGAGTTGACATGGGCAAACTCCTTGTTATGCATACTTGTACAATTGTATGCCCGCTTTTGATAAATATTTCTTGCATGTCGCACAAAATTGTGATATAATGGACGAAATCAATATTTTCGTATGAATGTTGCGGGAGAGCCCGGACATAGCGGGCACCGAAGGAATAAGCGATGTTTTGGCCGAAATGCCGCGAAAATCTCAGGTAAACGAACCGTGACGCGACGAAACTCTGGAAAGTCCGGCTTGCCTTGCCTTTGCGGGCAAAAATGGCACCGAAGGGGCAACTTTTAAATGGGAATCTCTCAGGTTTGATGACAGAGCAAAGGCTAGTTCCTTTGTCCTGTCCTTTTTTAGTTGGACGAATGGGAGTGTTTGTGTTGGACAAGCTATTAACAAATAATCCCATGGCGGCGCGGCGCTTCGCGGACAGTCTTGAGGTGGATTTTCGGGATTTTGCCGCGGCGGATGTGCTGAAAGCCGCCAGGGATATGGTGCATCAGGGCCACAGACTGCGCACGCATCCCGTTACAAGCGGCGCGGCACCAAACGGCAGCCCTTTTGTGTCAATTGTGCTTTCGGGCGAGGCTTTTAGGACGGATTTTGATTCTGTGAGTATCATTGAGGGTGCGATGGCACTGTATGCCAAATTGGGCGCGCCACGGGAATTGCCCGAGGCTGTCGCAAAGGACTTTATGCTGATAGATTGTGAGATGCTGGCAAAAGATACACAAAATATATATGAGATTACAAGGAGGGAAGAGATTTGAAATTGACTATTGGTAATATCAACATTACTGATGTTGTGCTGGGCGCAGAGAGCAAAGTCGAAGGCGGCACGCTTTTTGTGAACCCAAAGGAATTGGAGGCATTAGTGCTGGAGGACGGCAATATTGCTTCTGTGAGTTTTGATGTGGCAAAGCCGGGCGAATCCACCCGCATCACCCCCGTCAAAGATGTGATAGAGCCGCGCACAAAGGCGGATGGCCCCGGCGGTATGTTTCCGGGCGTTGTGGCCAAGGTTGATACTGTGGGCAGCGGCGTGACACATGTGCTAAAGGGCGCCGCTGTTGTCACTGTGGGCAAAATTGTGGGCTTCCAAGAGGGCATCATTGATATGAGCGGCCCCGGGGCGGATTATACGCCATTTTCTGGTACAATTAATCTTGTGATGGACTTTGTGCCGCGGGATGGCCTTTCTGCCCAAGAATATGAGAAATCCTTGCGGGTGGCGGGCCTTAAAGCCGCGAGCTTTCTGGGAGATTTGGCAAAAAATGTAAAGCCCGATGAAGTGATTGAATATGATTTTTTGTCTGCAACTGAAAGTATGAAAAAATATCCCGACCTGCCGCGGGTTGGATATGTGCAAATGCTGCAAAGCCAGGGCCTTCTGCATGATACCTATGTTTACGGCGTGGACATGAAGCAGAGCCTTACCACGATGATAAGCCCCACAGAGGTGTTTGACGGCGCCATCGTCAGCGGCAACTGTGTATCGGCCTGCGACAAAAACACTACGTATCATCACCAAAACAACCCCGTTGTGACGGACCTTTTCGCCCGGCATGGCGCCGAGCTTAACTTTGCCGGCATGATTATCACCAATGAAAATGTATATCTGGCCGACAAAATCCGCTCAAGCGATTGGACGGCGAAATTGTGTGAAATGATGGGCTTTGACGGCGTGATAATTTCCCAGGAAGGATTTGGAAATCCCGACACCGACCTGATTATGAATTGCAAAAAAATTGAGGCAAAAGGCATACACACAGTTATCATTACTGACGAATATGCCGGGCGCGACGGCACCAGCCAATCCCTTGCGGATGTTGACGCGGCGGCAAATGCCGTGGTTACGGGGGGCAACGCCAACGAGGTGGTCACGCTGCCAAAGATGGACAAAATCATCGGCAGCCAGGACTATGTAGACGTGATTGCGGGCGGCTTTGAAAACAATATGAAATCCGACGGCAGCATTGTGGTTGAAATTCAGGCCATAATCGGCGCTACAAACGAGATGGGCTTTAACAAAATGTCCGCGCGATAAAATGGCTACGCGCAGTATCATTCATGTGGACATGGACGCCTTTTATGCCGCTGTGGAGGTGCTTTTTGACCCTGCGCTGGCCGGAAAGCCCCTTATCATCGGTGCTCTGCCGAGCGAGCGCGGCGTGGTGGCCACATGCAGCTATGAAGCCCGCAAATTCGGCGTTCGCAGCGCGATGAATATCAAAGAGGCATACCGCCTTTGCCCCCACGGCATCTATATGCATCCCAATATGGACCGCTATATTGCGGCATCGCGGCAGATTCACGCAATTTGGGATGATTATACAGATTTATCAGAATATGTCTCGTTAGATGAGGGATACTTGGATGTAACCCACAGCGCGCAGCTTTTTGGCGGGGCAATGCAGATTGGCCGCGACATCAAGGAGCGCACGCAAAAGGATGTGGGCCTGTCATGCTCTGTGGGCATTGGATATTCGATGATGAGCGCAAAGATTGCCAGCGAGGAGGGCAAACCGGGCGGCATCTTTGAAATTGCGGATGCCCGGGCGCTTTTGCGGCTAATTGTCGACAGGAATGTGCGGGTGATTTACGGCGTTGGCGTGAAGTCCGCGGCGACTTTGGCGGAAAACGGCGTGCGCACCGTGGCCGATGTGCTGGAAAATGCCGACAAGGTGCGAGAGCTGCTGGGCAAGCACGGGCATGACATTGTGCGGTTGGCGGAGGGCGTGGACGCAAGGCGCGTGGCGACGCCGCCAAAGTCGAAATCCCTTGGTAAAGAGCATACCTTCCAAAAGGATGTGACAAATTTTGGGTATCTGCGCGACGCGCTGCTGCTGATGGCCAAGCGTCTTAGCTTTAAAATCCGCATCGGCGGCCTGTCTGCCAGGACGGTGACGCTGAAGGCCACCTATGGCAATATGGTGCAGGTGACGCGCAGCAAAACGGGACCGCATGTCAGCACCACCCGCGAAATTTACGAGATTGCGGCGGCGTTGCTGGATAAAATTGAGCGGCGGCCCATACGCCTGATTGGGATTAGCCTGGGCGGCCTGACAAAAGAGCCGGTGCAGCAAATCAGCCTGTTTGACGAGGCGGAGGACGGCAGATTGCCGCCTTTGCAAGAGCTGCTGCTGGAATTGCAATATAAGTATGGTTTGGATAAAATTGCTACTGCCGCGGAGCTTTTGGCACGGGAGAATTTGCGGGCTGATGGCGGCGGCGATGAAATTAGAGAAAACAATTTCAATAAGAGGATGTAGCGGAGGTGACGAAATGCCCGGTAACCAAGAGCTAAGGCGGGAGCAAACAGAGCGGCTTTTTGATTTGCTGAAGCTGAAAAATGACAACAAAGACATAGAGATACGCGGCCTGGATGTTCTTATAACTCGGGCCAAAGCGTCCATGGTGCAGGAAGATGTGGCATGGGTGGAAAAGGCCCTTGCGGAGCTTTATAAATGAATTCAAAGGAGGAAAGAGATTTGCTAAAGATTTTGCATTATATCAATCAGTTTTACGGCGGCATTGGCGGTGAAGAACACGCCGGGCACCTGCCGGAGATGCGCGAGGGGGCCCATGGCCCGGGCATGGCCTTTGCGGCGGCCTTTGGGGACGCGGCGACCATCACCCATACCATAGTTTGCGGCGATTCTTATTTCGGTGAAAATTTGGAGGCGGCCAAGCAGACCATACTTGACATGGTGCGTCAGGTTAAGCCCGATATGTTTATCGCCGGGCCTGCGTTTAATGCCGGGCGTTATGGCGTGGCCTGCGGCACCATTTGCGATGCCGTGAAGACGGAGCTTGGCATACCCGTGCTGACGGGTATGTATGTGGAAAACCCCGGTGCCGAGATGTTTGTGGACAAGATGCATATCATTTCCACCCGGGACAGCGGGGCGGGTATGCGCGAAGCGGTGCCCAAGATGGCGAAACTGGCGCTGAAGCTGGCCCGGGGCGAAAAAATTGGCGCGTCCATTGAAGAGGGCTATATGCCGGGCTATATGCGCGTAAATTTCTTTGAGAAAGAGCGCGGCAGCAAACGCGCCGTGGACATGCTGCTGGCCAAAATGAAGGGCGAGCCCTTTGTGACGGAATTTCCCATGCCCGATTTTGACCGTGTGGAGCCACTGCCGCCGATTGCGGACATAACCAAGGCCAGGGTTGCGCTGGTGACATCCGGCGGTATTGTGCCAAAGGGCAATCCCGACAGGATTGAGGCTTCATCAGCGTCAAAATACGGCGAATATGACATTGCCGGTGTTGGTGACCTGACCGAGGCCACATATGAGACCGCCCATGGCGGATATGACCCCACATATGCCAATGTGGATGCTGACAGGGTTTTGCCTGTGGATGTGCTGCGGGAAATGGAGACGGCGGGGAAAATAGGCTCGCTGCATAATAAGTTTTACACCACAACGGGCAATGGCACGGCTGTGAAATCCTCTGCGGCCTTTGCGGTGGAATTTGCGGCCAAATTGAAAAATGACGGCGTGGACGCCGTGATTTTAACCTCCACCTGAGGCACCTGCACACGTTGCGGTGCAACGATGGTGAAAGAAGTGGAGCGGGCAGGCATACCTGTGGTGCATATTTGCACGGTGACGCCCATATCAATGACAGTGGGCGCAAACCGCATCGTGCCGGCCATTGCCATACCACATCCTCTGGGCAATCCCAAGGTTGGTATGGAAGAGGAAAGGCAAGTGCGCAGGAAAATTGTAGAAATGTCGCTGGAGGCGTTGACGACGCCTGTTGAGGGGCAGACTATTTTTGAGGTGAAGTATTAAAAATGGAAAATATCTATGATGTAATTATCCTTGGCGGCGGGCCGGGCGGGCTTTCGGCGGGTCTTTACGCAGGGCGCAGCCGCCTTAAGACCCTGCTGATTGAAAAGGCCTTTGACGGCGGCCAAATTGCCACAACCGCCGAAATTGAAAATTATCCCGGGCAGCTGGCGGAGGATTCCGGCCCGAGCCTGGTAGAGCGCATGTCGGCCCAAACGGTGAAATTTGGCATCGAAAAGGTGTATGAAACTGTCACGGAGGTGCAGCTTGAGGGCGGAATCAAAACCATCAAAACCTCTGAAAGCACGTATCAATCCAAGACCGTCATCATTGCCACGGGGGCAAACCCGCGGCCCATCGGCTGTCCCGGCGAAAAAGAACTTGTGGGCAAGGGGGTTAGCTATTGCGCCACATGTGACGGAGCCTTCTTCGAGGATTTGGAAGTATATGTCATTGGCGGAGGCGATACAGCCGTGGAAGAGGGCGTGTATCTTACGCGTTTTGCCCGCAAAGTGACCATTGTACACCGCCGTGACGAGCTTCGGGCCGCGAAATATCTGCAAGAACACGCCAAGGCCAATCCCAAGATAGATTTTATGTGGAACAGCGTGGTTGTGGACATAAAGGGCGATGAAATTATTGAGGGCATGACGGTGCAGGACACCAAAACGGGCGAGCGGCGCGAAATTCTGCCCGACGAAGAAGACGGCACATTCGGCATCTTCGTCTTTGTCGGTTTTGTGCCCAACTCAAGCCTGTATGAAGGCCAAATAACCATGCAAGACGGCTATATTGTTACGGATGAGGATATGCGCACCAACATCGACGGCGTGTTTGCCGTGGGCGACATCCGCGTGAAGACCCTGCGCCAGGTGGTGACGGCGGCGGCGGATGGGGCCATTGCGGCGACTATGGCGGATAAGTATATCCTTGGGCATTGATTACAGCGGAGGTGTTGTTATGGGAATGACAGAAAATCAATTCAAATTACAATTGAGACTGCTTATTCGGGACATTGAAGAAATCATTGCGGTATCAAAGAATAATCCGGAAGCCTTGGAAAAGCTGGAGAGGCTTTTGGAGGATTTGCAGGCCACCCTTGAATCCTAAGTTAAATGGCGGATAAGTATATCCTTGGGCATTGATTGCAGCGGAGGTGTTGTTATGGGAATGACTGACGTGCAATTTAGGGCTTACATTAGGTTGCTGATTGACAAAATTGAAGAGGCGA
The DNA here is from genome assembly GCA_031277155.1 of Clostridiales bacterium. Lineage (GTDB taxonomy): Bacteria > Bacillota > Clostridia > Lachnospirales > WRAX01 > WRBK01. The sequence continues at coordinate 14,149 of JAITMW010000019.1, forward strand.
AGGCAGAGCCTGACGGCATAGCGAAAGACATGAAGTTGCAAAAACTTCTTGACTTGTTGCAGGCTGCCCTGGAAGATTGATATTGGATAAGGAGGGAAAATATGTTAGAGCTTAACAAGGAAAATTTCGCAAGCGAGGTGCTGGAAGCCGGCGGCAAAATTTTCGTGATGTTTACGGGCGACGGTTGAGCCCCCTGTGCGGCTGTGAAGCCCTTCGTTGTAGGTTGCAGCGAAAAATACGGGGATAAGTTAAAATTCGGCGTGGTAAACACCGGCGCAAACAAACGCCTGGCCATTGGCCAAAGGGTGATGGGCATACCCACAATGGTTGTCTATGAAGGGGGCGAAAAGCTGGAAACCCTGGGCAAAGACGACGCGAGCGAGGCCAATATTGAGGCTTTGGTACAGCGGTATATCTAGAGGGCGTCAATGGCAGAATTGCGGGAAATAGATTGGGACAATTGGATTCAAGTTGTGAACTTGGAAGTGCATGAAGAGCAAAAAGGCTTGGTTGCCGACAATGTGCGCAGTCTTGCACAAGCCTATGTTTCCCAGCTTGACACCAAACGCTATCCACCAATAACATTTGCGATATGCAGCGGGGATGTGGTGGTGGGCTTTGTTCTGATGTACTATAATGTTGACAACAAATACGACGACGGCACTTTTGACCTGCCGTATTATGCCATATCCCGCTTTATGATTGGAAAAGACTGTCAAGGCAAGGGTTTGGGCAAACAGGCCATGGAAAAAATACTGGAGCATATTAGAACATTTCCTCATGGAAAGGCCGTTGCTGTATATCTTTCTTATGTTCCCGAAAACGATTTTGCCCGAGGTTTTTATAAGTCTATTGGCTTTACGGAGACAGGGCAGATTGTTTATGACGAAGTTGTAGCCAAACTGGTTTTGTGATGCCCTTGTGGCAATTCATAACTGATTGTTAAGGCAAAATCAAATCCCGCCACGCTGCAAATGGAATTTTAAAGCGGGCGGGTATAGATTATAAATTTGATAAAGGAGGTATGTATATGGCGATTTTGGCAAACAAAAAGGTTATTGCCATTGGCGACCGTGACGGCGTGCCGGGCCCGGCCATTGAGGAAGTTGTGAAGACGGCCGGCGGCGAGGTGGTATTTTCTTCCACAGAGTGCTTCGTCTGAACGGCCGCGGGCGCAATGGACCTGGAAAATCAAAAGAGGGTTAAGGAATTGGCCGAAGCCCATGGCGCGGAAAATGTGGTTGTTGTTTTGGGTGCCGCCGAAGGCGAAGCATCCGGCATAGCCGCCGAAACCGTGACAGCGGGCGACCCTACTTTTGCAGGGCCATTGACAGGGGTCTCGTTGGGACTCAAAGTATATCATATTTGCGAAGACGAAATTAAAGCGGAAGTTGATGCCGACATCTATGACGAACAAGTCGGCATGATGGAAATGGTGTTGAATTTGGACGAGATTGCGACTGAAATGAAGTCGATGCGCGACCAATACACGAAATATTAAATGTATCAAGATTCGGGCGGGCTAAGTGCCCGCCTGTTTTTGGAAAGGGTGAAATCATGAATTCTGTGATAAAATCGGTGGCGTATACGCTGACACATGCGCCCGATTTGGTGATACAGGCGGGCACAACCCAGTCGACGGAGCGTATTGTAAATCCCGATGGCGAATACTTAAAGGCGCTGCCGGGAGCGCTGCGCTCTTTTGAGGATGCCGTGAATTATCCGCCAAATCAGGCGTATATAGGCGGCATGACGCCGCAGCAATTGGCGGAGATTCCCATGCCTTGGTATGAAAATGGCGCAGAGTCCGACAGATTCGGCAAATTCGGCGAGATTATGCCCCAGGAAGAGCTATATTTGCTGATGCAGATTTGCGATTGCTTTGATTTGGTGCTGCTGGAGGCGGAATATTCCGAAAAAGCCGCGAAGCTGACGGAAAGCCATCCGTTGTTTTCGGCGGAAATTGCGGCGCGCATTAAGCCGGGTGTGGAGCTTGAGGTCATTAAAAACGAGGTGGAGAGCAATGGCGCCGAAGGGCTGTATCATGGCGGCAAGCTGGTGGGCTGCGTGAAAAAGGCCCATAGCATCGACGTAAATCTTAACGCCCATGTGATTTTGGAAAATCTTGTCTCCAAGGCCACTTCTGTGATATCCATGCTGCATTTGGTAAAAAATTCCGGTATCGACCCGGCCGTTGTGGACTGTGTAATTGATTGCAGCGAAGAGGCCGTGGGCGACATGAACCAGCGCGGCGGCGGCAATTTGGCCAAAGCATCGGCGGAAATTGCGGGCCTTACGGGGGTGACGGGATATGACCTGCGCGCCTTTTGCGCGGCGCCCGTCCATGCCATTATCACGGCGGCGGCGCTGGTAAAATCCGGCACATTTAAGAATGTGGTGGTGACGGGCGGCGGAAGCACCGCAAAGCTGGGCATGAACGCCAAGGACCATGTGAAGAAGGGCCTGCCCGTGCTGGAAGACGTGCTGGGCGGCTTTGCCGTGCTGATTAGCGAAAATGACGGCATCAATCCCGAGATTTTGTCGGAATATGTGGGCTGGCATACGGTGGGCAGCGGTTCGTCCCCCCAGGCCGTGATTACGGCGCTGGTGACGGACCCGCTGGACAAAATGGGCCTGAAAATTACAGATATTGACAAATTTTCGCCGGAGATGCACAATCCTGATGTCACAAAGCCTGCGGGCGCGGGGGATGTGCCGGAATCCAACTTCAAGATGATTGGTGCGCTGGCTGTGAAGCGGGGCGAAATGGAGCGCGCCCAGCTGCCTGAATTCGTCAAAAAGCACGGCATGGTGGGCTTTGCGCCGACCCAGGGCCACATCCCAAGCGGCATCCCATATCTGGGCTTTGGCCGCGAGGACATGCTGTCCGGAAGCATCACGCGGGCAATGTTTGTGGGCAAGGGCAGCCTTTTCCTTGGCCGTATGACCAATCTTTTTGACGGCGCGTCCTTTGTGGTGGAGAAAAACAGCGGTGTCGGTGATACAGGCAGTATTTCTGAAGAGCAGGTGAGGTCGTTGATTGCCGAAACGCTGCGCGATTTTGCGAAGAGTCTCGGAGGTGAGTAAATGAACGCCAATATCAAGAAAATTATCGCCAAGACTTTTGACGAGCTGGCCACGGGGCTGGAAACGGGGTCTTTTGGCAATATACCGAAGATTGCGCTTATGGGCGCAGGCAGCGAGCATGGCGCGGCGGAAATGGAAAAAGGGGCCGAGATGGCTGCCACGCGCGGCATTGCGCCGCATTTTATCGGCGGCGATTGTGAAGCAGAAGCCACGGCAAAGATGGTGGAAATGCTGAAAAGCGGCGAGGTTGACGGCGCCGTGGCCATGCATTATACTTTCCCAATTGGTGTTGCTACTGTAGGTAAAGTTGTGACTCCTGCCACGGGAAGGGAACTGTATATAGCTACAACCACGGGAACATCAGCCACAGAGAGGGTTTCTGCCATGGTGCTGGGTGCAATTTACGGCATCATCGCGGCGAAGGCCAGCGGCGTCAAAAACCCTCCGGTGGGTATTCTTAATATTGACGGCGCGCGGCAAGCAGAAAGAGCCTTGCGGGAATTGGCAGATAGTGGATATGACATAAACTTCGCGAAATCCAAGCGAGCGGACGGCGGCGTGATAATGCGCGG
>JAITMW010000023.1 GCA_031277155.1 Clostridiales bacterium
TTTGAGGATATGCTGCGGGATGCCGTTGATAATTACCGCAATACGGGCACCCTGGACCTTTCTACCTTCCGGCCTCAGATTTTTTTGGAATACGACTTTTTGAATTATCGCATTGACGAAAACAATGTGGATATTGAATTTGAAATGGTGCAGCTTTACCAAAACAGTATGCGTTTTGACGTGATGACCAGCGGTATCATGAATCATTATCGCATAATCAATATGGCCATACAGTCCATGTAATATTTTTTCTGTCCGAAAGGGGTTTTCATATGAGCTTTTTCAATTCCATGAACGTAGCCGCATCGGGTTTGACCGCGCAGCGCGCCCGCATGGACGTACACGCCCAAAACCTCGCGAATATTGACACCACGCGCACGCCCGAAGGCGGCCCGTATCAGCGCCGCGTCGTCGTCTTTGAAGAAAGGCGCGAAAGCGCGCAAAGCTTTGCCGCCATTTTTGACCGCATTATGCAGCGAAGGCCCGGCGGAAGCGGGGTTCGTGTTCATTCTATTGTGACGGACGAAACCCCCGGCCCCATGGTTTATGACCCCGGCCACCCTGATGCCAACGCCCAGGGTTATGTATTGCGCCCCAATGTGAATGTAATCGGCGAAATGGTGAATATGATTTCCGCCAGCCGTTCATACGAGGCCAACATCACGTCCATCAACATTACGAGAGCCATGATGAACAGAACACTGGAAATGTCTGGAAGATAGAATTTTATAATAAGGAGCATGGTCAATTATCAGGAGGATAAATTATGAGTATTCCGGCTATTAGCAGCTTGGGCAATGTTACAGCTGTCCAGCCCAACGCCCAGAGTATCATCGACGCCGCAAATTTTTTGCGGCCCCCCGCGGGTGTTGTGCAGGCAGACGAAGGCCAAGGCGCCCAATCCTTTGAAACGATGCTGTCTGCCTTTATGGACATGGTGAATTCTGCCGGGGCAATGGAGGCCAGAGCGCAAAATCTGCAAATTGAATATGCCATGGGCAATCATGACGACATGCTGGCCGTCATCTTGGCACAAGAAGCCGCCTATACCTCGCTATTTTTTACCGTGCAGGTGACAAACAGGATAATTCAAGCCTATCAAGAGATTATGCGTATGCAGGTCTAATAGAATTGAAAATTCTGTCATTATGATTTGAGGTGGATATTTTGCGAGACAGGCTGCAAACATGGGCAAGAATGGCTTTAGATAAATGGAGAAATCTGACAAGGTCGCAAAAGCTGAGGATAGCAGGTATTGCTGCGGCCGTTGTTGTCGCGCTTGCCATTGCGCTGTTTCTTGCTTTTAGGACAAATTGGCAGCCCGCTTTTACGGGTGTAGACCCGCGCACCGCCGGGCAAATTGAAATCGTTTTGCGCGACGCCAACATACCAAGCAGGACGGACACGGCCACCGGCGTGGTTTATGTACCCGCCCATCAGCTTGACGCAGCCATTACGACGACCCATATGTCCGAGGCGCTGTGGATGCCCGAATATACCTTCCAAGACGCCATGGCGGACATGGGCATGGGCACCACCTTCACCCAGCAGCACGAGGCAATTTTGCGCGCCCGCGAGGGCGAAGTGGCCAATATGCTGATGCGGACCAATTTTATAAATATGGCGACGGTGGGCCTTAGCATACCCAATGTGCCGTCCTTTTTGATACAGGCGACGACGCCCGCCACGGCCACCGTCAATGTGTCCGGCACGCGCACGCTGACCCCCCAAGACGGCGAGGTTATCGCCCTTATGGTGTCGCGTATGGTGCAGGGCCTGTCTGTTGAGAATGTGGCGGTAATTGACGACAATCTCAATATATTGTTTAGGGACGGCCAGCCCGTTGGCAGCGGAGCTTTGGATACATTCGATTTGGCGGTTTTATCCTTCGAATTCCACCTCAGGCAGGTTGCGATAAACAACATAATGGAGATTTTCAGCCCGTTGTTTGATGATGTTAATCCCGCCGCCTTTATAAATATTGACTGGCGCATTGTAAATCAGGTTATGACCGAATTTGCGTCGCCGCTTGGCCCCGATACGCCCCACGGGCTGTATGAGATGCTTGAAACTATCGAGCGCATTGGCCAAACCGCGGACGGCGCGCCCATGGGCGTGCCGGGACTGGACACCCAGGGCGGTATGCCCGGCGGGGACCTGTTTCTCGGCGCTGAAGGCCCGGGCACGATGTCCATAGAGGAAAGGGAGCTTAGCGCAAGATATCTCCAAAATATGACGGAAACCATATTTTCCGCCGGCTTTTTGCCCGGCGAGTTTTTGGCGGGCACCTCTTCGGTGGCAATTACGCTGACAAACCACAATGTATTTGAGCAAGAGACCGTTGAAGAGCTGGGATTGCTGGAAGAGCTGTCGTGGCTGCAATGGCTGACTGATATGGGCGACGGCGCCATCATTGGCGAACCCGATTATATCGAGCAATTGGAGGTCCATGTGGCCAATGCCACGGGCATACCAAATGTTTCCATCATGATGCAGGAAAGAAATCACTTTGTGCCGCTGGAAGTTACGCCGCTGCCCATTGCAGAGATTATATTGCTTTCGCTGGTGCTGATATTTGTTGCTTTGCTGGCATTTTTGATGATACGCCGCACATCCCCCGAAATTATTGAAGAAATAGAGCCGGAGCTTTCTGTGGAAGACATGCTGGTGTCCAGCAGGCTGGAAGACGAGCGCGCCGCAGAAATTGAAAGGCTTGCGGAAATTCAATATAATGCCGATTCGCAAGTTAAAGAGCAAATTGACAAATTTGCCATGGAAATGCCGGAAAGCGTCGCGCAGCTGTTGCGCAATTGGATAAACGAGGATTGGGAATAATCAGGAAGGTGGTGTCAATATGTCTGTTGTTACCGGTGTTGATAATATGATGGGTGCTGCCCCCCCCGGCATGGTTGATGAAATTGTGGCGGCCGGCCGGCCCATGGCTGATATTTCCGGGCTTAAGGGCAAGGAAAAGGCGGCTATTTTGCTGATTACCCTTGGACCTGAAAAGAGCGCGGCCATTTTCAAGCACCTTAAAGAAGAAGAAATTGAGACTTTGACGCTGGAAATTGCCAACACCAATTTGATTATGCCTGATATCAAGGAGGCTGTGCTAAACGAGTTTTACCAGATTTGCATTGCCCAGCAATATATCACCGAGGGCGGCATACAGCACGCCAAGGCCATTTTGGAGAGGGCCCTTGGGGGCGAGCGTGCCATGGAAATTATTTCCAAGCTGACTGTTGCGCTGAAGGCGCGCCCCTTTGATTTCATCAAAAAGGCCGATGCCAGCCAAATTCTCAACTTTATACAAAGCGAGCATCCCCAAGTTATCGCCCTTATTTTGTCATATTTGCGTCCGGCCCAGGCCAGCTCTATTTTGATTGAGCTAAGCCCCGAAAAGCAGGCGGATGTTGCAAGGAGGATTGCCCTGATGGACAGGACATCGCCCGATGTTATCAAGGAAGTGGAAAGGGCGTTGGAGAAAAAGCTGTCCAGCCTGATGTTGGAAGATTATGCCACAGTTGGCGGCGTGGATTCTGTTGTAGAAATACTGAATTCTGTGGACAGGTCAACAGAAAAGAATATTTTGGAAATTTTGGAAGCCGAAGACAGCGACCTCTCCGAAGAAATCCGCAAAAAAATGTTTGTTTTCGACGATATTACCAACATCGCCGGCCGCGACATCCAACGGGTGCTGCGTGAAGGTATTGACAACAGAGATTTGGCCATTGCCCTTAAAGGCGCCTCTGGCGAGGTTAAAGAGCTTATTTTCGCCAATATGTCCAAACGCCTTGCGGCTATGATAGAAGAAGAAATGGATTTTATGGGGCCTGTGCGTAAATCTGATGTAGAGGAAGCCCAGCAGAAAATTGTTGGCATCATCCGCAGGCTTCAAGACACCGGCGACATCGTTGTGGCGCGAGGCGGAGGAGATGATTTAATTGTCTAAAATTTACAAGGCATGGACCATCAGCGTCGACCGCCAAAATGTAATACCCATAAATCCCCAAGAATCGCCGCCTGAAGTGATTGAAATTCCGGGCGCCGCCCAGACAAATGTCCAGGCCGCTGAAATTGAGGCCATGACCACCAACATGAGGCAAAAAGCCCACGCAAACGCAAAAGACATTGTTGATACTGCCACAAAAGAGGCCGGCAGCATTTTGTCCAAGGCCAGGCAAGAAGCCGAAACCCTTACGCAAGAAGCCAAGCTGGCCATTGAACAAGAGCGGGCCGCGGTGCTTTTAGAGGCCGAAAAGCGCGGCTATGAAATTGGTTTGGAAAAGGGCAATATCGAGGCCGATGCCATAATCGGCAAGGCCAATGAATATAAAAACGAAACGGCCACACAGCGCGAGGCGGCCATAACGCGGCTGGAGCCCGAGCTTGTAGAGCTGATTATACGCATTGTTAAAAAGCTGATTTCTGACACCGCCAAGGTAAATCCGCAGGTGGTGCTGCATTTGATACGCCAGGGCCTGAAGCAGACCAGCTTTACGGGGGACATCACATTGCGCGTGGCAAGTGAGGATTATGACAGCGCGGTTTCCCATAAAGACGAGCTGCTGAAATCTGTGGAAGGCGGCGCCAAGCTGAAAATTTTAAAAGATTTGGCCCTTTCTCCCGGGGATTGCCTGATAGAAACGCCTTTTGGCGTCATAGATTCCAGTTTGGATATGCAATTTGAAGAAGTGAAGGAAAGTTTGCGGTTGATACTGCATGACGATACCTCAAACGCGGGTGATGGCTCTGTTTAGCGTAGATTTAGATAAATACGAGGCTGTTTTTGAGAAAGAATCCTATGTCAAGCGCATGGGGCGCGTGGTGCAGGTTGTGGGTCTTACCATAGAATCCATGGGGCCGGAGGTCAACATCGGCTCTACCTGCCTGATACGCGCCGCAAAGTATAAAACCCCTGTCATTGCCGAAGTTGTGGGATTTAAGGACAATCATGTGCTGCTGATGCCTCTGGGAAATATTTCCGGAATCGGCCCCGGCAGCATCGTAGAGGCCATGGGGCGGCCCCTTTCGATTGTGGTTTCCGACGCGATGCTGGGCCGCGTGTTAAGCGGCCTGGGCCAGCCCATGGACGACAAGCCGCCTGTGGAAGGCGCGGAATTTCCCATTACCAATGTGCCGCCCGACCCCCTTGCGCGAAACCGCATCAAGCAGCCCCTTTCCGTTGGCGTCAAGGCCATTGACGGCCTGCTGACGGTGGGCAGAGGCCAGCGCATCGGCATTTTTGCCGGCAGCGGCGTGGGAAAATCCACCCTGCTTGGCATGATTGCGCGAAACACCACGGCGGATGTTTCCGTCATCGGCCTTGTGGGAGAGCGCGGCCGCGAGGTGCGCGAATTTATCGAAAAAGACCTGGGCGAAGAGGGGCTTGCGCGAAGCGTGATTGTGGTGGCCACAAGCGACCAGCCCGCCCTTGTGAGGCTGAAAGCCGCCGAGGTGGCCACATCCGTGGCGGAATATTTCCGAAGCCGCGGCAAGGATGTGCTGTTATTGATGGATTCCCTGACGCGATTTGCCATGGCCCAGCGCGAAGTTGGCCTGGCGGCGGGCGAGCCGCCCGTAACCCGCGGGTATACGCCGTCGGTATTTGCGGCCATGCCCAGATTGCTGGAGCGGGCGGGCACATCGGACAAAGGCTCTATCACAGGGCTTTACACGGTGCTGGTGGACGGCGATGATTTGACGGAGCCCGTGACGGACACGGCCCGGGGCATTTTGGACGGCCACATCGTGCTGGCCCGTAAGATTGCCAACCGAAATCATTATCCCGCCATTGACGTGCTGGCCAGCGTTTCCAGAGTTATGAGCGACGTTGCCGCCGACCACCACATAAAGGCGGCCAATGAGGTGAAAAAAAGAATGGCCGTCTATGCGGACGCCGAAGATTTAATAAATATCGGCGCCTATGTGAAGGGCAGCTCTGCGCAAATTGACGACGCCATTGACAAGCATCCCGCAATTATGGATTTTCTGGTGCAGGGCACCCATGAAAAATACAGCCTGGAGGATGCCATCGGCATCATGAACGACATATTGGGGGCCGAGAACAATGGCCAAATTTAGGTTTCGTTTACAATCGGTTTTAAGCATCAAGGAAAAGGTTGAGGACTTAAAGAAAAACGAATTTGGCAAGGCCGTCACCGCTTTGGCCCAGGCACAGCGCGCAAAGGCCGAAATGGAGGCCACCCGGGCAAATGCCATTGAGGACTTTCGGCGCCAAATTGACGAAGGCATAAACCCCGCGGCATTTGCGCGATACAATGGTTTCATAGATAAAATGAAAATTTTGATAAAGCAGCAGGAGCAGGTTGTGGCCCAGGCCGAGGCCTTTGTGGAATTGAAACGGCAAGAGCTGGTTGAGGCCATGCGCGACAGAAAGACGCTGGAAACCTTGCGTGACAATGATTTTGAAGAGCATCTGGAAGAAGAAAAGAAGCTGGAGCAAAAGCTGGTTGACGAAATCGTCAGCTATAAAGGCAGCTTGACCTAGGAGCAAATTTGGCCAGGATGGAGATGGTATAAAATGGCAAATCTGAGAGCGGCAACTGTACCGCCAAGCGATATGAAGGCCCCGAGAAAAGGCAAGACGGGCCTTATTGTCATGCTTGTCATAATTGCGTTGATACTTGGCTTTATTGCCCTTGTGGCCTTCAATGTCTTTGGCCTGCGCGACAATATGCTGTATCCGCTTTTGCGCAATGTGCCGCTGGTTGGCGAGATGATACCCGCGCCGGCATATGCCGAGGCCGATGCACAAGACCTTGCCGCCGCCATGGCGGAGCTGGAGACCGAAGCGCAGAATCTTCTGGCTGAAAATGCATTGCTTGAGGCGCAAGTGGAAAACCTAACAGGGATGGTTGAGGCGCTGGAGAGCGAGGTCGCCCATTTGGAAGGATTTGCCTATGCCTATAACCAATTTTTGGTATACCGTGAAGCCTTTTACCGCGATTTGGCCATGGAAAATCCCGATGCCTTTTTGAATTTCTTTGAGACGACACAGCCGGAGCTGGCCCAGGAGCTGTTTTTGACCCTTGCTTTGGCCAGGGACTATGACGAAAGATGGAGCAATTATCTGGCTTCATGGAGCAATATGCATCATGTGCAGGTGGCTATGGTGATTGAAAGTATGCTGACCACCGACATGCGGTTGATTGTTGACGTTATGCGCGATTTGCCGGAGCCTTTCCGCGGCAATATCCTAAACAGCATGGCGCCGGAGTCGGCGGCGGCTGTTTTGAGGCAATCGGAGCCGTGATTTTGGTCTTGACCCTATCGGGTTTAGATAAATAGCGTGAATCAAGAGTTAAAAATCTCGCTGAAGACCCATACTGTCATCCTGAGCGCAGCGAAGGATTTTGCGAGAGCCAATGGATTCTTCGGCAAGGCGCTCTAAGCGGCAAAGCCGCTAAGACCGCCCAGGCTCAGAATGACAAAGCCAAAACTGTCATCCTGAGCGCAGCGAAGGATCTCATTGTGCGAAGGATTTTGCGAGAGCCAATGGATTCTTCGGCAAGGCGCTCTAAGCGGCAAAGCCGCTAAGACCGCCTAGGCTCAGAAT
>JAITMW010000042.1 GCA_031277155.1 Clostridiales bacterium
CCATGGGGCGCTGCCGCATTATACCAACGCATATTCCATGGCGCTGCTGGCCAGGGAATTTATCGCCACATATCCCGATATTTTGCGCATAACGGGGGCCGCCAATATGCAATTTGGCGGCAGGACATTGAACAATACCAATTTATTGCTGCAAGCAAGCTGGCATTATGCGGGCGCGGACGGCTTTAGGACGGGTACAACGCGCGAGGCGGGCTTTTGCCTGCTGTCCACGGCATATAGGGACGGCAGGCGCATGATTGCGGTTGTGATGGGCGCGGCAAACAACGACGGCAGATATGGGGACACCCATAGGCTGTTGGATTTTGGCTTTGCGGAGGCGGCGCGAAGGGATGCCGAAAGGCCCCGGCCCATAATCACGGAGGAAGAGCCGGAGCCCGAAATTGTCTACATAGAGCCGGCCGCCACATTTAATGAGGATTATGCCCATATTCCTTGGGTGTTTTCGACATATGCCGAGCCTGATTTTCGCTCGCAACGCATGGCCTTTTTCAGCCCGCAATATATCGACATTACATATGAGCGCGAGGATGGCTGGGCGCTGATAAATACGACAGACGGCGAGCATTGGGCGCATTTGCGATATAATATGCATTATATCAACAGGCCTATGGGAATTTTTAGCAACAGAGGCGATGTGCATATGGTCAGCGTTATCAATCCGCAGGTTGTCGCCGTGCTTGCCCGGGAGGGCAGATGGCTGCATATCGAAACATGGCTTGGGCCAAAATGGATAAATCTTGATTTTACACAGCCTGTCCGGGATTTGGACAGGCTGCTTGCACGTTTTGGCGACAATCTCGCCGTATATTTTGAAAATCTTGAGACGGGCTTTGTGTATGGCCACAACGCCGACAGGGTGTTTTTTGGCGCAAGCGTCTCCAAGGCCGCTTTCGCTTTGTATATCTATGAAATGGCGGAGCGGGGCGAGGTTGACCTAAGCGACAGGCTGACCTTTACCTCGGCGGATTATAACACCGGCTCCGGCGTGATTAGGGACAGATATCCCATCGGCACCTCTTTCACTATGCGCGAGCTGCTTCGGCTTAACCTCAGCTACAGCGACAATATCGCGACGTTGATGCTGGTGCGGCATTTCGGCACCCTGGGCTATAGGCAATTCGTGGCGAACCTTGGCGGAAATCCCGCCCATGTGCGAAACAGGGTGATGAATTCCAATCTTACCGCAAGGGATGCCGGGCTTTTTGCGAGGGCCATCCATGATTATATAGAATCCGGCGGCGCATACAGCGAGGAATTTCGCGCCCATCTGCTGGACAACCAATTCCCCTTCATTGTGTCGGACTATCCCGTGGCCGGCAAAACGGGCTGGACACGGTCCCTCGCATGGCATGATATGGCCATTGTTTATGCGCCGTCGCCGTATGTCCTCGTCATCCTGTCGGCCAGAGACGGCTGGACAGCGCGGGATTATCGCGACTTTGCGGAAATTTCCATGGCATTTCAAAATTTTAATGATAGGTGGTTTGTGGCGGCGTCTTGATTCACAAATTCGGTATCTGCCAATCAATTTCAGGAGCGCCCAGCGCCGCCAAAAAAGCATTGGCCGCGGAAAAGTGCTTGCAGCCAAAAAATCTGCCGCCCGCAAGGGGGCTTGGATGTACCGCCGTCAGCACCCTGTGGCGGCCCGTGTCAATTAGGGCGGCTTTTTGCTGCGCGTGCCTGCCCCACAGCATAAATACCATGGGCAGCTCCCTTTGAGAAAGCCGGGTGATGATGCTGTCCGTAAATTGCTCCCAGCCCTTGCCGGCGTGGGACTTAGAGCGTCCCGCCTCCACCGTCAGCACAGTATTTAGCAGCAGCACGCCCTGCATCGCCCATGGCATCAAAAAGCCATTATTTGGCATTGTGCAGTCCAAATCATTGCAAAGCTCGATGAAAATATTGCGCAAAGAAGGGGGAATTTTTGCCGCCGGCCTGACGGAAAAGGCCATGCCGTGGGCCTCGCCCGGGTTTATGTATGGGTCCTGCCCCAGTATGACGACCTTGGTGTCCGCATAAGATGTGTGGCGCAGGGCGGAAAAAATCTCGTCCATGGGCGGATAGACCGTCTTTGTGAAATATTCCTGCTTTAAGAATTGCCTAAGCGCGAGATAATAGGGCTGCTGCCGCTGGTTGGCCACAAAGTCGTCCCAATCATTATCAAATTTTACCATTTTGTTGACCTGCCCTTCGAAATATGTTACAATCGCGTCATGGATGAATTTTACATGAAAGAGGCACTAAAACTTGCGGAAATTGCCCGCGCCATGGACGAGGTGCCCATTGGCTGCGTCATTGTCCATGACGGCGAAATCATTGGCGCGGGGTACAATCTGCGCAATTCTAAGAAAAACGCGTTGTATCACGCTGAAATCATCGCCATAGACGCGGCCAGCAAGCGCCTGGGGGATTGGCGTTTGGAAAATTGTACCATATACGTCACAATAGAGCCGTGCCCCATGTGCGCCGGCGCCATTTTACAAAGCCGCATCCCGCGCCTGGTTTACGGCGCGGTCAGCCCAAAGGCGGGTGCCGTGGGCTCTATCGTCAATTTACTGGCAAATCCCGCTTTCAACCATCAGGTGGATGTGGTCACGGGTGTGCTGGGTGCGGAATGTTCTGCCATTGTTACCGAATTTTTCCAAAATTCACGAGCAAGACCGTAAGCCGGGTTCTGTTTTGATAATCATCTATCTGGGCCGCCCGTCGCCGCGGCGGCTCTAGCGGTGCTTCGGAGACAGGCGGGTCACCTTTTGCGTCTCCTCCCTTGCTCCAGGCGGGGTTTACATGTGCCGCGGCCGTCGCCGCCCGCGCGGTGGGCTCTTACCCCACCTTTCCATCCTTACCCAAATCTGCAAGATTTTGGCGGTTTATTTCTGTTGCACTTTCCTTAAGGTCGCCCTCACCGGGGATTACCCGGCGCCATGCCCTGCGGAGCCCGGACTTTCCTCACACTGAAACAGTGCGCGATTATCCGTCTTACTCGTGATGTTTTTAAGTTTAGCGGAAATAGGCAATCAAAAACATTATTATCAGCGCAAAAAGCGCGGTGTTTATTATAGTAATGACAAAGAAAATATTGAATAGCTTGGGCAGCGTTGCGCTTTGACGCCTGTATCGGATTTTGCTTATAATTGCTGCTATGAAACAGATTAAAGTTGTCAGCAGCGCAACAAAGAGTACTTCCCACAAAAAATAGATTGCCGCAATATTGTAGAATAGTTGGCGTATATACATTTGGTTTCTGACGCCGCCGCTGCCATCGTAGCCCGACATCACCGTAAGGAAAGAACTCAGATTGCCTATAGATACAAGGATTTGAAGGACGAATGCCGAAGTGAGCAGTCTAGCCCAAATACTTTTCATAACCAACCTCTTCAAGCTTCTCGGCCTTCTTCACAACCAAATCCTCCAAATTTTGTGAATATTGCACAATTTTCTTAGTCAATTCAATGTCTGATATGGCTAATATTTTTGCGGCAAGCAGACCGGCATTTGCCGCGCCATTTATCGCCACCGTCGCAACAGGTATGCCGGGCGGCATCTGGACGATGGACAGCATCGAATCCCATCCGCTTAAATTGCTGGATTTCACAGGCACACCGATGACGGGCAAATGCGTCAGCGAAGCAACCATGCCCGGCAAATGAGCAGAGGCGGCGGCACCCGCAATAATCACAGAAATGCCCTTGTTGGCCGCGCTTTTGGCATATTCATACATCCTTTCAGGGGTGCGGTGGGCGGAAACTATGGTCAATTCATACACAATGCCCAGTTTATGAAGGATTTCGGCGGCATCCTTCATCACGGGAAGGTCGGAATCGCTGCCCATGATTATGGCAATTTTTGGATTGTTCATCTTCTACCTCCTTGATATGATTTTCAGGCTGCCATGGGCATTTCCGGCCTTTTTGACTGCATTTTCCAGACTGTCGTCAATGACAGTAATATGGCCCATTTTGCGCCCGGCGCGGGTTTCTTGTTTTCCGTAAATATGCAGTGCGGCACCGGGTATTTTTAACATATTTTCGGCACCTTGCACAAAAGCGGGGCCGCTGTGGCCCGGCTCGCCCAAAATATTGCGCATCACAGAGGGTCTTATCAGCGTGGTGTCGCCCAGAGGCAGGCCGCAGACGGCGCGCACATGGTTTTCAAACTGGCTTGCCACGCAGCCCTCGATGGTGTAATGGCCGGAATTGTGGGGGCGGGGTGCAATCTCGTTGACGAGGACACGGCCGCCCGATTCCACAAACATCTCCACACAAAACATCCCTACGCCGCCAAATATTTCCATGACTTTGCGAGCCACTTCCATGGCAGAATCGCGCACAGCAGCATCAATGCAGGCAGGCACCCTTGTTTCATACAGCACTTCCTCCCTATGTTCGTTTTGCGCCACAGGATAGATGGCAATTTCGCCGTCTTTGCCTCGGCAGGCCAATACAGAAATTTCCATGTCAAAATTCACAAATTTATCAATCATAAGCGGGATTTTTTCTCCATTTAGAGCAGAAAAGGCCTCCTCGGCCTGCGCGGCAGACTTCACAAGATAATTTCCGCGGCCATCATAGCCCCCCAGACGCGCTTTCAGCATCATGGGATAGCCAAATTTCTCCCCCGCCGTCAAAATGTCGCCGGCGGATTCCACAGGCATAAAATCAGGCGCAGGCACACCGCCGTCCATCAGGCGCTGCTTCTGTGTCAGCTTGTCCTGTATGATTTTCAGGCTCTGGGGCGTGGGATATACGGGCTTTCCGCCCTCCTCCACCTCAAAAAGCGCCGCCACGTCAATATGTTCGATTTCATAGGTCAAAATGTCCGAAAGTTCGGCCAGCTTTAAAATGCCTTCGCGGTCCTTCAGACCGGCAACGATATGGTGGTCTGCAATGCTGTGGGCGGGGCAATGGGGGTCCGGGTCCAAAATGGACACATACATGCCCATCTTTTTGGCCTCCAACATCATCATTTTGCCTAATTGACCGCCGCCAATTATGCCAATTTTTGTGCAAAGTGCTGAATTCATAAGTATCCCTTCCTATTCTCGACAATAATGAAAACCCTCCATGGATGGACCATGAAGGGCAAGTGCTATTAAACCACTAAATATTAGAAAACAATATATATAAACATAATGTTTTATACTTTGTGAATTAAAAGCATCAACCGTGTGTTAAATGCGGGAGACATTGGAGGCCTGTGGACCTTTGGTACCGTCAACCACTTCAAACTGGACTTCTTGGCCTTCTTCAAGGGTTTTGTACCCATCAGAATTGATGGCGGAAAAATGAACAAAAACGTCATCTTCGCCCTCTACAGAAATGAAGCCAAAACCTTTCTCGGCATTAAACCACTTAACAACGCCATTCTTCATGCAAAAATCCTCCTACTATGGTAAAAAATACTTGCGGGTTGCTCTTTGCAAGCCGCATTTTTATACCACAACATACTACCACAAAAA
This sequence comes from Clostridiales bacterium, assembly GCA_031277155.1. Classification (GTDB taxonomy): domain Bacteria; phylum Bacillota; class Clostridia; order Lachnospirales; family WRAX01; genus WRBK01. Next base: position 5,480 of record JAITMW010000042.1, read on the forward strand.
AAATCCTTTGTCAAGGACTTTTTATCGCTTTGCGCCTTACATAAAAAGGAAATAGAAGCCCAAGGCAAGCAGGAGAACTGCCATAAATATTGATAATGACGCGAAGAATAGCGCGAACATCATGCCGACAGCCATGGAAAACATCACGATGCCGCCCACGCGGCGCAATTGCCCGGGCTTTAGCGGCTTTTTGCCCATGAAATCACCCCATAGGCATTATACTACAGCTTTTACAAAAAGATTCGTATTATATTTTTGTGCAAATTGCTAGAAGAAGCCCCTCGTCCACGGCAACAGTAGCGACAAAATCCACAAATTCATTGCTGATGCCGACGGTGGTTCCGATGCGCAATGCTTCAGAGCAAAGGGGATATTTCAATCCGGTGGTTGTAATGCCTTTGGCTTCAGCTTCCAGAGGCACAAGAGATATGAAGTCATAATCCTCCCGAGGGATTTCCGCGAATTTGTCAATTACAAATATTTTCGTTGTGCGGCTGGCCAAAAAGGCTTTGGTGTCGGCTTTTGTGGCCATAACAAGGGTTTGGATATTTCCCAGAAAATGGTCCGCCCTGCCGCCAAATCCACCCAAAATCACAATTTCGTCAGGATTTCTTTGCAGCGCCGCGGAGACTGCCAGCTCTAGGTCGGTAGCGTTTTTTTCGGTGTGATATTCTTCAAATTCTACATTTTGCCGCACAAATCCGGCTTTGTCGCCTTCATTAAGCGAATCCAAATCCCCCACAATAAGATGCGCGGCTATGCCCAGCTTTGCGGCATATCTCGCGCCGCCGTCGCAGCATATGACAAAATCAGCACCTTCAGCGACTTGCCTAAAAAAATCCATATCATCCGCATCGCCATTGGCAAAAATGACGATTTTCTTTTTGGATTTGCCAAAATCCCTAAAAATTCGCTTAAACTTCCTCGTGGCGGCATGAATATTGGCATGGCCAAAAATGGCGGAACCCACAACCACCACATTTACGCCCGATTTCAGCACATCGCGCACATTAGCGAGGTTGATGCCGCCGTCCATTTGTATGTCCAAATTATAGCCGGGGCCGTCCACATATTCCCGCAATTCCCGCGCTTTTTCAAGGCTTTCGGCGATAAAATCCTGCCCGCCAAAACCCGGTATCACAGACATTATCAAAATCATGTCCACATGGGGCACAAACTGTAAAATTGTGGATATTTCAGTGTCCGGCCGCAGGGCCAGACCCGCCTTTTTGCCTGTGGCCTTAATCATGCTGATGATTTCGTAAACCTCGGCCACATCGGCACAGCTTTCCACATGAAATGTGATGATATCGGCGCCGGCCTGGGCAAATCGCGCAATGAAGGCCTTGGGATTGTCCACCATCAAATGGACGTCAAACACCAGGCCGGACTGCTTTCGCAGGGATTGCACGATGGGAAATCCAATGGAAATATTTGGCACAAAATGGCCGTCCATCACGTCCAGATGGACATAATCCGCGCCCCCTTTTGTTACGGCGTCAAGCTGCTGGCCCAAAAGGGCGTAATCCGCAGACAATATTGATGGCGCAAGTTTTATCATTGGTCATTTCTCCCTGAAACATAGCGTTTATATCGTTCGTATCTGCCAATGTCAATATCCAGCCCCACGCGCTCTTTAACGGCGCAATCATGCTCGCTGACGTGGATGCAGTCGATGTAATAACATTCTTCCAGATAGGGTTTAAACTCTGGGTAGCAATTTTGGAGATGCTTTTTGTCGATATGACTTATAGAAAATGACGTAAATCCCGGCGAATCCACCAAAAAGGTATCTTTTGACACTTCAAGCAGCGATGTATGGCGCGTGGTATGCTTTCCGCGCTGAATCTTCTCGCTTAGGGTGCCCACTTCCAGCTGAAGCTGCGGGTAGAGGGCGTTGAGGATACTGGATTTGCCAACGCCCGACGGCCCCGCCAAAATGGACGTTTTGCCGGCCATTACATCCCGCAGCACCTCCAAACCGAGGCCCCGGGCGGCGCTGGTGCATATTACCTGATACTTCGCCATTTCAAAGGATTTGGCCACTTCCAAATACAACTTGTCCGCGTCCAAATCAATTTTATTGATGCACAAAACCGCGTCAATCCCTTGATTTTCGCAAACAATCAAAAATCCGTCAACAACGTCCAGGTTTATGGGCGGCGCAACAATGGTACAAACCAGCACCACTTGGTCAATATTCGCGACTTTTGGCCGCGCAAGCTCGTTTGTCCGCGGCAAAATCTCCTTTAAATATCCCGTGGCCTTGGCCCGGTCTATCACCAATACCTTTACAAAGTCGCCCACAATGGGCGATATGCCCTTTTTGCGAAACAGCCCGCGGGCCTGACAGACAAATTCCCCGTCATTTGTGGCCACATTGTAATTTCCGCCAACACCTTTAATGATTCGCCCTGTTAATATATCCGCCATAGACATCAATTGAAGGTGACAAATACTTCGCCTACAGGCACTTGGTCCACCTGTATGACAAATTCAACGGTTCCCAGGCCTGAAACCGTATGAAGCAGAGGCAATTGCTCTGATGTCACCTCTGTCATAAATTCTAAAAACAAACTGCCATCGGGCTGTCGCCGCCACAGCGAGAGCGACACCGTTGTATCAGGCGGGATGACGGGATTGATTGTTATGGTTTGCGGCGCCACTGCGGGCGGCTGTTCCGGCTGCTGATTCTGCTCCCCATTGGGGGTATCGTCGCCATTTTCCGGGGCGGGCAAATCTTCCCCCCCGTCTTGATTTTCATCCTGATTTTCATCTTGATTTTCATCCGGGTCAGGGACGTCTACGACCACATCGTCGTCAGGCTCGTCCTCAGGCGGCGTCAAAATACCCATGGACACATGGAAATCAATGGTGGAGTTCGCAAGCACCTCTGTCGGCGGCGAAACGCTTTGCCACACGACAATGCCCGCGCTTTCTGTGGGATGCTCAACCGGAATCACATTGCCAATGTTAAGCCCCGCCTGCACAATTGCAGAGCGCGCCTGTATGTCCAGCAGGCCCACCAAGTCAGGCACAGGCACCATGGCCATTTCTTCGCCCAGACTGACGGCAATGCGTATCTGGGTGTTCGGCTCTACAAGGCGGCCCGCCGGCGGATATTGTGACAGGATATAGTTTTGCTGCATAACGCTGTCATTGCGGAAATCTTCAGTAAACAGGCCCAGCGGAACATCCTGAAGGCTTATAACAACCTCGTCAAAATGCCTTCCGACAATATGGGGCACGGTTATCATGCCGTCGTTTTCGTCTTCATGGGGGCCAAGGCTTAAAACCACGCGCACGGTCTCACCCGGTGCCACAATTGCGCCATCCGGGAAGGTGGATTGGGTAATATGCCCTTCTTCGATATATGGGTGAAATTCCATTTCGTCGTGAATCTCAAGATACAGCCCCACAGCCTCAAGTTCGGCCCGGGCCGCCTCAACCTCCATGCCTATATGGGCCGGAACCCGCAGGGTGCCGTTGCCGCCGCCTAAAAGCACGCTGACCAGCCATACCAGTCCCGCGATAAGCAATGCCGCCGTGACGACGCCGCCGATGATAATCAGCCGCTCCTTATTTTTGTCCCGCCCGCCGCCATGGCCGATGATTGCCATATCCGGGCGCATTTGGGGCCTTATGCGCGGTGGCCCTTGGGGAATCTCATGGGCCCTCGGCTTTTGCTCGAATGGGCCGGAACGCACGTCCAGACGCGGCTCGTGATGATAATCTTCCTCGGCGGATTCCAAAACAGCGCGCTGTATGTCGTTATAAAGCGAGCTTGCGCTTTGATATCGCCTAAAAGGCTGCTTGTTCGTCAGGCGCACGATAATTTCGCGCACCACAGGCAGCACCTTGGGATTTCTTTTGCGTATATTGGGAAAGGGCGCCTCCACATGCAGCATGGTTATTTCGTCGGCATCGTCGCTGTCAAAGGGCAGCTCTCCCGTCATCATCTCAAACATGACAATTCCCAGCGAATATAGGTCGCTTCTGGGGTCTATGGGGTCGCTGCAAGCCACTTCCGGCGAAATATAATGTACAGAGCCCATTGTGGAAAATTCGTCCACCAGATTTTTGGAATCATGGGATTTGGCAATGCCAAAATCTGCCACCTTCACCACGCCATTGGGCATACACAGCACATTTTGCGGCTTGATATCCCTGTGAATTATGCCGTTTTCGTGGGCATGTATCAGCGCCGCCGCAATTTGGCTGGCCACGCCCAGCATGGTCTCGTTGGAAAAGGGCGCTTTGTCAATAATCAGCTCTTTCAGCGTTTTGCCCGCGATATATTCCATTACGATAAAATGAATATCGCCCTCGTTGCCCACATCATAGACATTTACGATATTTGCGTGGCTTAGGCTGGCGATGGCCCTGGCTTCGCGGCTAAAGCGGTCCACGAAGTTGATGTCGGTGATATATTCTTCCCGAAGCACTTTCACGGTGACGCTGCGATGTAATTTTTTGTCAATCGCCCTATACACATGCGACATGCCGCCCGCGCCAATTAATTCCGCAATTTCATATCTATTCGCAATTATTTTGCCAATTTTCAAAATCATATATTGTCCCACCCCATTACAATTACAGAAATATTATCATCGCCGCCGCCTTCATTGGCTTTGGCTATCAAAATATCAACCTTATTGGTTATGGAATTTTCAGCTTTTAAAACATCAAAAATTTCGGCATCGCTGACCATATTCGTCAAGCCGTCCGAACACATAAGCACATATTTCACATTTGCAAGCGGATAAAAGCCCTTGTCCACATTTACGTGGGCATCCGTACCAACGGCGCGGGTTATGACATTTTTTTCGGGATGATGCAGGGCCTCCTCCGGCGTAATCATGCCCCTTTCGGCCATTTCCGCCACCAGCGAATGGTCTCTGGTCAATTGCATTATGCCGTTGTCCGTAATGGCATAAATGCGGCTGTCGCCCACATGGGCAAAATACAAATTGTCGCTGTCTGTGGTGACGGTGGAAAATGTGGTGCCCATACCGGCCATTGCGGGATTGTGGCACGCTTCGTCATGCACATGCCCATTGGCATACAACAGGGCGTCGGCCAGATATTGCTCGGTATAAATGAAGTAATTGTGGGCCGCGATATATTCGCAAAATGCAAAAATCGCTTTTCTGCTTGCGACATCGCCGGCATTGTGCCCGCCCATGCCGTCTGCCACAACAAACAGGTTTGCAAGGGGCGCGGGCCCTTCATTATTCACGTAAAATGCATCTTCATTGCTGGCGCGAACCTTGCCAACGTCGCTTTTTCCAAATCCATGCATAGCCCAACCTCGTTTTCTATGATAAACTGTGGTCGTTCCTTAATTCATTCCTCAATTGGCCGCAAGCCGCCGAAATGTCGCTGCCCATCTCTTTGCGGATGGTGACGCGGTGGCCGCTTTTTTCCAGAATATTCGCAAAAGCCATGATGGTTGTGGCATTGCTCCTATTATATCCTTTTTCTGGAACTTTATTTGCCGCAATAAGGTTAATATGGCAATTTATTCCATCGAGCCTCTTTGCCAATTCCTTTGCGTTGCCCTCGCTGTCATTGACGCCGTCAATCATGATATATTCAAAACTTATGCGCCGCGATTTTTCCGCATACGCGCGGCAGGCCGCAATCAGCGCGTCATAATCATATTTGCGGGCAATGGGCATCAGCCTGCGCCTGATTTGGTCATTGGGGGCGTTTAGAGACACCGCAAGGGTAATGGGCAAATTCTCCTTGGCCAAATCGTAAATTTTGGGCACAATGCCGCATGTGGACACGGTTATGTGCCGCAGACCTATATTTGCGCCCTTTGGATGGCCTATCAGCTGTATGAAACCAAGGGTATTGTCATAATTATCCAGCGGCTCGCCACTGCCCATGACCACAATATTACCGATGCGGCTGTTAATTTCGCGGCAAAGGACATAATATTGCGCGGCAATCTCGCCCGCCGTCAAATTGCGCTGCAACCCCGTCAGGCCGGAGGCGCAAAAGTCGCAACCCATGCGGCATCCCGCCTGGGTTGACACGCAAACGCTGGTGCCATGGCGGTATGTCATCAGAACAGTCTCGACATACACATCCATTATACCACTATTATACAATTTTAACAAGCACTTTCTTGTTGCGCCGTCAGCGGATTTCTGCGTGCGTATCAATTCGATGGGCGCTATGGGCGCAATTTCCGCAAGCCTTTTTCGCAAAGCGACAGGCAAATTGGTCATTTCGTCGTAACTATTTGCGAATTTGGCATGTATCCAGCTAAATACCTGCTCTGCCCTAAAGGGCTTTTCGCCGATGCCTTGCATGAAATGCCTGATATCATCAAGGGTTGCGCCGCGCATGTCAATATTTTCCATATTCACTCTCTTTCAAAGACGGCGATAAAAAAACCGTCTGTATCAAAATATTGAGGCAAAATTTGCAGATGGCCGTCTTTCGCTGTTATAAACTCGGGCACATTGGGTATGTTCGCGCCAAAATCCATGGGCCTAAAGGGAAATTTTTCCAAGAACCATTTCACATTTTCCATATTTTCCGCGGAATTTATTGTGCAGGTGCTGTAAAGCAGCTTGCCGCCCGGCTTTACATATTGCCGGGATGCCTCCAGGATATTCCTTTGCAGGGCAACAAGCCCGTCAATGCTGTCTGCGGGCTTAAACAGCTTGATATCGGGCCTGCGGCGCATTGTGCCAAGGCCGGAGCAGGGCGCGTCCACAATGACCAAATCGGCGGAATCACGCAGACTTTCATCAAAGACCGTAGCATCCCATTTTTCGGCAAAAATGCCATTAAGAGACAGCCGAGCAATGCTTTTTTCCAGCATATCCAGCTTGAAGTCGTGAATATCACGGGAAATTATATGAGCATCCCGGGCCAAATAGGCCGCCAGAAAACTTTTGCCGCCGGGCGCCGCGCAAACATCGATGATGCGGGTATTTTTCGAGGGGGCGGCAGCGATGACGGCCAGCATGGCGGCCTGGTCCATCACATGAAAGCAGCCCTCTTGAAACGACGCCAAAGCCGCAATATCAGAGGTTTTCGTGACAACAAGGGCGCCGTCTACAAGATTGCCGTGCCCGGCCTCAACATTTTCCTCAGCCAATCTTTCCAGAAGGGCCTGCGGCGATATTTTACGAGTATTAACACACAGTGTCACATTGGGCGGCTTGCAAACATTGGCCAGCATGGCCTCTGCCGCGTCCGCGCCCAATTCTTGCGCCAGATGCGCCGCAATCCACGGCGCGCAGGAATATTTGATTTCAAGCAAATCGGGCGGTGGCGGCTCATTTAAATTGCGCGCAATATTTCGCAACACACCGTTTATAAAGCCGGAAAGCCTGACAAAGCCCATCTTTTTGGCCAGGGCCACAGCCTCATTGCAAATGGCAAATATGGGCACTTTATCCATAAATCGCATTTGATATACGGAAATTCGCAATATATTGACGATGGCGGGCTTCATTTTGCCCGGGGGCAGCCGTGAAAAATGGCCAATAATATGGTCAATTTGCGTCAAATTTCTGATGCATCCGGACACAATCTCGGTGACAAAAGCCTTTTGCACGCGCCCAAAATGGTCGTGTCTTGCCAAAATATGGCGCAAAGCCACATTGCCATAAGATTTTTTTTCAAAAATCTCCATCAAGGCCCTTGCGGCCACTTCCCTCTCGCCCTGCATCTATCAGCCTCCCGCATGATTTCATCCAAGTATTATATCCGAAAATTCGCCAAAAGTCAATTGTTGCTTTGTCGCGCAAAATGTGGTAAAATTGAAAGGTTAGAGGAGGTGTCGCGTGTGATACGAAGCATGACAGGCTATGGAAAGGCCGAAAAACAGGCGAACGAACGCAGCTTTGCCGTGGAAATTCGCGGCGTCAACAATAAATATTGCGAATTTCACATACGTATGCCGCGGATTTTTAATCCGCTGGATGACAGGCTGCGCAAGCTGCTTGGTGAGCGCATTTTACGCGGACGCGTGGATGTTTCGGTCAATTTTCGCACCAATTCTGCAAAAGATATCCAAATTGTCTACAATCCCGCGCTGGCGCGGAGTTATCACGCGGTGCTTACTGAGATTTCCCGCAAATTCAACCTTCGTGGGCATGACGGCGACATTTTGGGGCTGATTGCGAGATTCCCCGATGTGGTAGAAATTGATAGAGAGCTGGGCGACGCCGCGCTGGAAGGGCTTTGGGCCGACCTCAGCGAAGCCGCCGCCGCCGCCGTCAGCCGCTTTTTGGCCATGCGCGAGGCAGAGGGTGCCGCGCTGGCGGCAAATATTCGCGAAAAGGGCCAAAAAGCCGGGCAATTGCTGTCCGCCATCGAAGAGCAAGCCCCCGCAGTGACGGAAAATTACCGCAAAAAGCTGAAAAAGCGCATGGATGAGGCCATGGCCGACATTGCCGTGGATGAATATCGCTTTTTAAACGAGGTGGCGCATTTTGCTGACAAAGCCTCCATCGACGAGGAAATTGTACGCTTAAAGAGCCATTTGGCACAGCTGCCCCATATTTTGGATGAGGGCGGCGCGGTGGGTCGAAAGCTGGATTTTCTGGCCCAGGAAATGGCCAGGGAGGCCAACACCATTGGCTCTAAAGCCAATTTTGCTGATATTACCAAAATTGTAATAGAATTGAAAAGTGAAATCGAAAAGATTCGAGAGCAGGTGCAGAATATTGAATGAAACCACTGGTATCACAAAATTTATCAGCATCGGCTATGGCAATATGGTGGCGACAGACAAGATTATCGCCATTGTCAATCCCGAACCGGCGCCCATCAAGCGCGTGATACATGAGGCGCGCGAGGCCGGACGCATTGTTGATGCCACACATGGGCGCAAAACCCGCGCCGTGATTTTTACAAGCGCCGAATATATCCTGCTTTCGTCGCTGCAACCAGAGACGATTACCCAACGGGCAGAGGGCTAAAATGATGCTGACAGTTTATTTTTCGGGCACGGGAAATACGGCATATATTGCGGAGCTTTTTGCCGCGCAGATGGGCGGCAAATGCCTGTCCATTGAGGATGAGGCCAATTTTTCCGCCGAATTTGCGGCGGCTGACACCATCGCCTTTTGCTATCCAATTTATGGCAGCCGCGCGCCCCTGATTATGCGGCAATTCGCCGCGCGGCACTCTGCCTGCTTGCAAGGCAAAAAAGTCGCGATTTTTGTGACCCAACTGACCTTTTCGGGCGACGGCGCCATGATTTTCGCCGACCTGTTCCCCAAAGGCCATTTTCACGTGATTTACGCCGCGCATTTTTACATGCCCAACAATATCTGCAATTTCAGCTTGCTGCGCAAAACCGGCGAAAATTCCATTCGCAAGCGCATGAGGATGGCCGAAAACAAGGTTGCGCGCATATGCCGTGATATAAGCGGCGGCATCGTGAGGCTTCGCGGCGCTTCCGGCTTCGCGCGGCTTTTGGGCAATATTCAGGGCAAGCCCTGGCAAGGAGACAGCACCGGCGCCGAGGCAATGCCGGGCACCATGGAGGCAAAGGCGAAAGCCGGCGTAAAAATCGATGAAGACTGCACTGTGTGCGGCCTGTGCATTGCGGCCTGCCCCATGAAAAATCTGGAAATGGCGGACGGCGCAATCACGCACAACAGCAATTGCACAGTTTGTTATCGCTGCGTCAATCTTTGCCCCCATAGGGCCATTACCACATTTTTCCATAGCAAGCCCCAATGGCAATATAAGGGATTGTCTCAAAAGAGTTGATTTTCCAGTATTTACTAAGGATGGAGTGGCAATAATGCAGGAAGGTATGCTGCTAATAATTTCGGGGCCGTCGGGCTCCGGCAAAGGAACGGTGACGAAAAATCTCTTGCCCAGCGAAGGCTTTGCGCTGTCCATATCCATGACGACGCGGCCCAGAAGGCCGGGCGAAACCCACGGTGTGGACTATATCTTCTGCGGCAAAGAGGAATTTCGCGCCGTGCGTGATGCCGGCGGCCTGCTGGAACATGCTACTTTCAGTGGCAATTATTATGGCACGCCGGTGTCCTATGTCAACGAGCAAATACGCCGCGGATACACCGTG
>JAITMW010000057.1 GCA_031277155.1 Clostridiales bacterium
ATTGAGGCCAATGCCCGCGCCTTTTTCACAGACACAACTGTGACGGGCTATGACGACCATTCGCCTTGGTTTCGCTGGAATTTGCAGCTGACAAACGCGCAGCTGACGGAAATTATCGGCCGCAATTTGCCCGGCCTTGCCGCCGCCGGCCCGCATCTTTTTCGGATGCCGCATTGCACCGAATTTCCGCCGCAATTTGTTACGAGTATCGGCGAATTTCAGTCCATGGAAGTGGTGTCCCGGGGTGCCGGAGGCAATATCCGGGAGTTGCTGATTACAGGCTCTAAAGACACGGTGCTTGTGCGCACGGAATATGCCATCCGCCGTCTGCTGGCACCCTCTGCCCAGGGCGGCGTCACGCTTAATCGCCACAATGCCGCGCCCGTGACCAATCATTTTATGCTGCCATCGACCTTCATGGTTTTTGACGAAATTGAAGGGGGGCTGTCAATTTTTGGCGGCGGCTTTGGCCACGGCGTGGGCATGAGCCAAAATGGCGTGGCGGGCATGGTGCAGCGGGGTTATGCCCATGAGGAAATTTTGGCGCATTTTTATCCGGGGGCGCGGTTGACGACATTTACCGCTATAGAGGGAATGTCGGGTAAACCCGACTGAAGTAACGACTACAAGTCATAAGACGGCACCTGCCACTGTCATTCTGGGCCTGCCGCCAATGGCGGCTTGGCGAAGAATTTTTATGGATACGTCGCTTTGTTCGCCGGAAGAGATTCTTCGCCAAGCGGGAGTACGTCGCTTTGCTCCTACTCCCGCTAAGCTCAGAATGACATGCGTTAAGCTCAGAATGACATGTGCTAAGCTCAGAATGACATGCTTAGGTGGGCGCCACTCCCCCTCTAATGAAAATGCAATTTATACAGCCCCGTCACGGGGTCGCGGCTTTCGCTGTCCACAAAAACGCCCTTGCCCGACGGCAAAATGGCGGCCTCGTTGCGGCGGATTTTGCGGCCAAACGTCTCTTCCGCCGCCCTTTTCACCATGTCAAGCTGCTGCCTGCCCCCAATTTTCATAAATATCGGCATATTCACGCCTTTCACCATGCCCATCCAATCGCAAATCATGTGGCCAAGCAGCAGGTCGGGCGCAACACCAGGCAATTTGACGCAAAAACCATATATTTTCTCGGCATAAATTTCCAGCGGCATCCGATTTTTCGGCGCGGCCTGACCCAAAGCCCGATACAGAGCGAAAGGCCGCAAGCCCGAGGCAGGCAGCACATATTGCAATGTGCGCAAAAACCGCCCCTTGTTATATGTATTTTGCAGCGCGTTTTCAGTCAATCGCAAAATATCCAAATCGGCCGCGCCCATCCACGGGCTGCTGATAATTTCATATGGCGGCTGTTGCGCGAAAATTATGGACTTTTCATTTTCACGCATGGCGCTGCCGTGCAGCATCTTCAAAAAGCCCAGCTGCAATGTATGCGCGCCCAGGCTGTATGCCGCGTCAAAGCTGTCCATGAAGTCCGCGAGGGTCTCATGGGGCAGGCCCGCGATAAGGTCAACATGAATATGAATATTGCCCGTCAAAATCAGCTTGCGAAGATTTTCCACCGCCTTTGCCAAATCCGACTGCCTGGCAACAGCCGCAAGGGCCGGTGCAAAAAAGCTCTGCAAGCCGGCCTCCAGCTGAATTTTGCCCGGAGGTGCCGTGGCCAAAAGCTCCAGCGTGGGCGCGTCGAACAAATCCGCCGCTGCCTCGAAGTGAAAGCTGTTTGGCGTGTCCAGACTGATGATATATTCAATCAGCTCGTATGCGCGGGCGGCATTGGCGTTAAATGTCCTGTCGACGAATTTGATTATGCGCACGTCTGCCGCGGCCAGTTTATCCAGCTGTTTTTTAACGGCATCCAACGGAAAAAACCTCACGGCGTCGCCGCCGGACAGGCAAAAAGCACAGCTAAAGGGACAGCCGCGGGAGCTTTCGATATACGCTATTTTGCCTTTTAGCGCGGCGATGCAATCCTCGGTGAAGGGGTCGACAAAATCAGCCGCGGGTGCATCGTTTAGGGGTTTGCAGCCCGCCAATTCATCAAGCAGCGCCGCGAATTTCCGCTCTCCTTCGCCGGACAGCACAAAATCGGCACCCTTCTTCAACCAAAAATCCGCATTATGCGAGGCTTCCGGCCCGCCCAGCACAATGACGGCGCCCGGCAGGCGGCGGCGCAATATCTTCATTATATTTGGCAGCTTGGCGGCGTTCCAGATATATGCGGAAATGCCTATCACATCGGGGCTGCGCGCCGCCGCCGCATCGGCAATTTCGTCGTCGCTTTGGTTGATATTTGCCTCGACAACCCGCACATCATGCTTGCGGCGCGCAAATTGCGCCACGCCTTGGGCCAAAAGCCATACCGCCAGCGAGGAATGTATATGCCTTGCATTGATTGCCAAAATTGTTATTTTTTTCATGACCGCTCCCAAAAAAAGTTTTCTGAAATATTATTATACAATATATCTTGCACAAATCCAATGTTGTCTGTTGACAATTTTTGTCGCAAAATGTATAATAAACATAGCTGTAAAATAAAAAATAAAGGAGAGATTGCTTTATGACGCAACGCAAAAAACTGACCAAGGTGCTGGTTGCTTCCGCACTGGCGCTGACCATGGTGTTCCAATCGGGGGTTGGTGCCTCGGTGCTTGCAAATGAGGCGCAAAACCCGGGCGCAAACCACTTCGGCGCCGTCCGCAGTGACAGCGAGGGCACCGGAAATGTCGAAATTGTCCGCGTGCAGGTGGTGGACGGCCCCGCCATTCAATATCTCTATAGGGATGCCGTATATGCCGGCGAAGGTGAAGTGGGCGAAAGGAATTATTACACCACTTTCAGAAACGCCTCAGTTACGGATTCGCGCCTTTTCGTCCTTGAAACAAGGCTTGGTGCGGATGAAGTGGGCGATGCGGCAACTTTCCTTGACAGGGTGACATATACCTTTGGCGGTATCAGCCCGCAAAACTGGCTTGGTCATCCCGGCTATGCCGCAAACAACATCGGCGTGATTTTTGACAATCCCTACAACAGATTCATCATCGCCCCCGGCGACGATATCGCCCTGCCGGCAGGCGTTCCGGCACCCACCCACAGGCTGGAGGGCAACGAGGCCGACGGCTTTGTGCTTGTCACCGAAGTTTTGTTCAGAACACCCTTTGACAGGCTTGTTCCCACACTTCCCTCTGACGAGCTTCAGCTGGGCGTGCCCGGACAGCACAGGATGAATGTGCCGTACACGGGATTTGCCGCCTGGAACCAGCACAGAATGTCAGCCCGCTTTATCACCCACGAAATTTTGGGTACATATGATTTTGCAGTCAATGTTGACGCCGCCGAAGTTGGCCGCATACCAATCAATATCAATTTATACGACGATTTCCACACATGGAACGAAATTGACGCTTGGGCGCGGGCGCTGCGTGATGAAGCCGCCGTTGGCGGCGGATATATCAGCGGCCGCTTTGTATCCGTGCAGTCAATCGGCTATACTTGGGCCTACAGACCCATCTGGAATGTGATTGTTGCAGAATCCGAAGAAGCAGTCCTCCATTATCTGGGCCACACCAGGCCGTTGATTACGGGTAATCCGGCCCAATTGCGCGAGCATATCGCCGCGGGCAATGCGGACGGCCACAGGCAGGTTGTATACTTTGGCAACAACCATCCTGACGAGGCCACCGGCATTGACGCGCAAATCGTGATGATTGAAGAGCTTTTGCGCAGCGACCAAGTTTCTTTTACGACAGTTATCAGCGAGCTGGTTGACCGTCCCGCCATACCCGGCACCGTGGGCGACGACAACAGCCCCGCCCGTGCCGCGGGCTGGCAAAGGTCTGCGGCCCACAATATCTATGACGAAGACCCGGCAGACTTTGAAATTGCCACGGTTGTTATGGATGTGGACGAAATTTTGGACGACCTGATTTTGGCCTTTACATTGACCACAAACCCCGACGGCAGACATGTTATGCAGCGCCAAAACGCGTGGCTGTTTGACGTAAACCGCGACAACGCTTTCCAAACCACAAGGGAAAATTTCTATCTGCATCAAAACCTGGCTGTGTGGAGCCCCTCCGTTATGCCGGAATTCCACGGCCATTTCCAAACCATGCTGATAGAGCCTTGCACGGGCCCCCATAATGCCAATTTCGAGCGTGACCTGATGATTTATTCCATGCTGCGCCAATCCCACGCCATGGGCCGCGCCGTAATCAGCGGTGCCTACAACCATTTCCAAATCGCGGGACAAAACAGAAATCAGGATTGGGACGACGGCGGCCTAAATTACACCCCGGTGTTTTTGATGGCCTTCGGCATATTGGGCTATACCCTGGAAATTCCCCATGTCAACCAGGATTCCAACGACGCCAATGTGAAAATGGGCTATGCCATAATCCACGACACCCTGCACCATTTTGACGAAATCTTTGTAAACAGGCTGGAAGTTATGGACCGCGGTATGCGCGCCTATGACAGCCGCGCCGCCGACATCTACCACACCTGGAGAAGTGAATTGTCCCAAGAAGACGGCGACCTGCCCGCGGGCTTTATGGACAACGAGATTATCGGCGCGGTTTTCCCAACTGCCAGCACTGTCAATCCCGATACCCTTACCGTAAATCCGTTCACCACGGAAAATGACCGCCAAGTCAACACCCATCCGGATTATGACGATTTGGTCGGGCGCCCGAGACGCGGCAACGACAGCTTCTTCCCGGATTATTTCGTGCTGCCCGTAGGTGCAGGACAAAGCAATCTGCAAGCGGCCTATGATATGCTTGAAAAGCTGGCGCGCCACGATGTGCGCATCGACAGACTGGCCGCCGACGTGGAATACAATGGCGAAATTTTGCCCGCGGGCTCATATGTAATCAATATGCGCCAGGCCCTGCGCGGCTATGTCAATGCCATGCTCAATCCCGTCAGCGACCCAATGGGTTACACCAGCTTCTATGCCGAGGGCATCGCCGCTTTCCCGACA
>JAITMW010000091.1 GCA_031277155.1 Clostridiales bacterium
TGTTGATGGATTCGTCCCTGCTTCCTTTTATTCTAAATTCTGTCATTTTGCACACCTCCACTTACTAATACTAGTACAAAAGAAAGTGCATAACTATATTCATTGGAGCAGGGAAAATATATTGCAAAAATACTTGCAATATAGAAAAATATGTGATATACTATTTGTATATTAAGCAAATTACATATGGAAGGGTGGATTTGATGTCAGAAACAGTAAGCAAAGAAATGCTTTTGCTTTTAGCAGAATATGCAAATTCTGGTGACTTTGGAAGAAACGAGCTGGAAAAGAAAAATCCGCATATCAATTTCAGAGAGCTTATAAAGGATGCGGATTTGGTGAGAAAAGCAAAGGAAGCGAGGTTGGCTGATTCTGCGGCCAAGGCGCGCAACATAGGGGCATCCGTAAGTTCCCAAGTGGGAAACATTTGGATTGGAATTTTGGCGTTAGTATCGTGGATTTTTTTTGTTATTGCCGTGATTGGCGGAATATACAGTGCCCTTTTTCTATACGAGATATTTGGGGGAGGCGTTGCTTTCGTTATATTCCTTATATCGACAGCTACTGCATTTATAATTCTGGCTGTCATCATGGTCTTCCTCACCATGGCCAAGGACATCTCCCGCACAGCCAAAGACACCGCCGAAATCAAGGAAATCCTAAAAAACAAATAACCCTATCACAAAACCGCCAGCTCCCACACGTCATTCAACCTCTACCACACGTCATTCTGAGCGCAGCGAAGAATCCCCGCACATGTCATTCAACCTCTACCACACGTCATTCTGAGCGCAGCGAAGAATCCCCTCACAAGGCCCTTCACTTCGCTCAGGATGACATAACACAAAGCCGCCGACCTCTCCTTGGCGGCTTTACACTTGTCACGACAACTTCCTTACGGAATTGCGCACAATCAGCTGAGGGTCAAAGACATGCTTTATTTCATAATACGGGTTTTGTATGGTGGCCAGCAGGGATTCGGTGGCAATTTTGCCCAGCTGTGCGCCGGGGTGAGTGACGCTGGTGAGGGCGGGCTGGGCGATTTTGGCCAGGTTGGAATTGTCGAAGCTGACCACGGAGAGGTCCTCGGGGATGCGCGCCGCACCTTCTTGCTCGAAAGATTGAAGAGCGGCGATGGCAATTTCGTCATTGTAGCAAATTAGGGCGGTGCAGGACGCAAGGCGCGCCATTGTATGCGTCAGGAAATTTTTGTCAAAAAGTTGGTTGTGGGTTTCTGTAGAATACCAAATGATGGCATTTTCATCAAGGGGGATGTCATGTGCGTACATCTCCATGACTGCCCCCTTATAGCGCAGATTGCCTTGCATATCGTCGTATTTAAAGATGCCGCCAATTTTCTTGTGGCCATTTTCAATCAGGTGGCGTGCGGCAAGGCGGCCGCCTTTTTCGTCGTCATTGATGATGTAATTATAACTTAGGCCAAGCGGGAAGGAATGGACGAAAATGATGGGTATGTTATGACGTATAAACTCTTGGTATAAGTTGAGATTTGGGCTGGGCAGGGCGGATTTTGTGGCCTCGACAATAAGACCGTCAATGTCCAGCGAAAGCAGGGATTGCAGCTGCCTTCTTTCGTTTTCGATTTTGTTTTGCGTCAAGCGCAGTGTCATTTGATAGTCGTGGCGCGAAAGTACATCCTGTATGCCCGAAATTAAGCCGGGGAAGATATAATCGCCGATATAGGTGGTTAGGATGCCGATGTTTTTGTGCTGTGGCTTGGCCAAAGGGCCCTTGACGTAGGTGCCGCTGCCTTGGCGCTTCACCACAAGGTCCTCGCGCTCTAGCACGGCGACGGCCTGGCGGGCGGTTTGGCGGCTGACATCGAATTTGCTGCAAATCTGGTTTTCGGATATCAGCTTGTCACCCACTTTAAAGGTATTGTTTTTGATGTTTTGCTTTAGCCAATCTGCCACGATGGTGTATTTCGGAAGCTGCTTGTCCACATTTATCCCCCTCTGAAGGCTGCGCTTGTAAGTTGCATTTATCTATTATACAACTTCTTTTGCTGAAATGGAAGGGGAAATTTGGAAAAAATTGAAAAAACTTTGGAAAAGGTATTGCAATTTTTTTGTAAATATTGTATAATTAACCTAAATTATCATGACAAGTTGTGATGATAATTGTCTTTGTGAAGTTTTTTCGTGGGGGATGAGCAAATGCTGGAAAAATTGAGGCAGGAAGTTTTTGAGGCCAATATGGCCTTGCCGAGGCTTGGGCTGGTGCGGCTTACATGGGGCAATGTGTCTGCAATCGACCGCGCGTCGGGACATGTTGTCATAAAGCCCTCGGGGGTGGGGTATGATGTGATGAAGCCCGAAGATATGGTAACTGTAGACCTTGACGGCAAAGTTGTTTGTGGAAATTTCAGGCCGTCGTCGGATATGCCGACGCATATAGAGTTGTACAGACAATTTGAGGATATTGGCGCGGTGGTGCATACACATTCCACTTGGGCGACCATTTTGTCGCAAATTGGCAAACCGCTGATTGCTTTTGGCACCACCCACGCGGATTATTTTGCCGGAAATATTCCATGCACACGCGATATGACGCAGGATGAGATAACTTGTAATTATGAGCGCGAGACGGGCAAGGTTATTGTGGAGGCCTTTGAAGGCATCAATCCCATGGACATCCCCGCTGTGCTGGTGAAAAATCATGGGCCTTTCACATGGGGCGCAAACGCGGAAAAGGCCGTGGAAAACGCTTTTGTGCTGGAGGAAGTGGCCAAGATGGCATATTATACGCAAAACGCGCTGGCCGCGACGCCCCAAATGTCGGAAGCGTTGCTGCACAAGCATTTTTATCGTAAACATGGTGATGGCGCGTATTATGGTCAAAAATAAATGCAAGCATTGGCATGGACTTTATGAATCTTAACCATGCTGCTGACGACTCGCGGCGCATCCATGTGCGTTTTTTTGACGGCGAAGCGGACAGGACAGAGCAATATTTATATGAATATTGCGTGAGCAAAGGATGAATATTCAAAGCATTGCGGAAAACCTAAAAAATTGCGGCTGCGGGCGCAGGCATGGCGGCATTGGAGACATGCGCGTGGAAATTGGCGCGGGTCTTTTGTCAAGAACGGCGCACATCCTTGCCCGGGCCGATTTTCCGCGCAAACTTTTGGTTGTGGCGGACAAAAACACGCTGGCTGCTTGTACGGACATATTGGATATTTTATCCGGCGGGGGCTTTGGTTGCAAGCTAAAGCTCTTTGAGGATTTGCGCGTGGCGGATATGCGTGATGTGGTGGATATCGCGGCCATGGTGCGGGATGAAGGCATTGGGGGCGTGCTGTCCGTTGGCAGCGGCTCCCTGGGCGATATTTGCCGCTTGGCGTCTTTTAAGGCCGGCGTGCCCTTTGCCATTTTTGCTACGGCGCCATCCATGGACGGCTTTGCCGCCAATTCCGCTCCCATCACGGAGAATAATTTCAAGACATCCATATTATGCCATGCGCCCGCCGTAATCATAGGCGATACCGAGGTGCTGGCCAAGGCCCCCGATGTGTTGAAATCCGCGGGCTTTGGCGATATGCTGGCCAAATATATTGCTTTGGTGGACTGGAAAATTGCCCGCATCGTCATTGGCGAATATTTTTGCCCCGGCGTCGCCGCAATAACCAAGCGGGCGTTGGATACGGTGATTGCGCTGGCCGACGAGGTGAAGTCCGACAGCCCGGATGCCGCCGCGGCCCTTATGGAGGGCCTAGTGCTTTCCGGCCTGGCCATGACGCTGGCCGGCGCAACGCGCCCCGCGTCAGGCGCGGAGCATATTGTGTCACATTTTTGGGAGATTATGAAGCTGCAAAGCCGCCAGATATCGGATTTTCATGGCCGCAAGGTTGCGGTGGCCACATTGCTGATTTCGCGGCTGTATCACCATATAGCGGACGCCGCGCCCCATTTTGGCCAGGACGCCACGAATTGGCATGAGGTATATGCCGCCTATGGGGCGGCTTTTCGCCAAGAAATTGAAAATATGAACAATCCTACAATTACCGCGCAAATTTCGCCGCAAAGCCTTGCGAAGCACTGGGCCGAAATCCGTGATATTGTCAAAAGCGAGCTGCCGAGGCCCGAAGCTCTGGAGAGCTTGATGAAAAGGGCGGGCGGCGCCACGACCATAGCCGATATTGGTATAGAGCCTGACTTGGCCGCCAAGGCCCTGAAATTTCACCCCTATATGCGCCACAGGGTGAATTTGTCGCGGCTGATACCCATGCTGGGGGCGGCGGTGGATTATGGCGCAATGGTGACGGCAAAGAGGGAATATGGCATAAGCCCGTTTTTCCGGCAAGTATATGCCATTGTGGAGCAAATCCCCTATGGCAGGGTGATGTCCTATGGCCAAATTGCCCGCGAGCTTGGGCATCCGCGCGGCGCGCGCCAGGTTGGATGGGCCATGCGCTATTGCCCAGAGCATCTGCCTTGGCACCGCGTCGTAAAGGCCGACGGCACAATTGCGGGGGGCCAATATGCCCAGATGCGCAGGCAGCTTTTGGAGGCCGAGGATGTG
>JAITMW010000086.1 GCA_031277155.1 Clostridiales bacterium
AAAGGCGGAGGCCGATGCCAAGGGCTATGTGCCGCTGGGCCTGATTAATGAGGGCGCCAAGATGCTGAAGGATGCGAAAAAGGGCCAAATTCTTTCGGCGGATATGATAGAGCTGGACACCGGCACATTGATATACAAATTGCGGCAAAAGCAGGATATGATGGAATTTTGATTCATTCCGTGGCAAAGTCGCTTTGTCACCCAGCGTCCTTCTGCCTTGTCACCCTGAGCGTAGCGAAGGGTCTATCAGGGTAAACTCTGCGAAGGGTCTAGATTCTTCGCTTCGCTCAGAATGACATATCGCTCAGAATGACATAAACAACAGTCCGGCTTTATCAATGCGATTGTCCACTGCTTTTTCATTAAATGTGTCAAAATATGTTGACTTTTTTGTAAAATATTGTTATAATATTGCCAAATCTAAAAACCTTTATGAATGAAAGGAGATTAAAATGGCTAAGTATATCCTTACCGACCCCAATTTCAGCGAAGGGTCAAGAGAAGATGTTATTGAGGCGATAATGGACCAATTTCGAGGCAGAGACGGAGTGAAGGTAATTGGGTATGAGCCGGACGCCGATTTTGGCCGTCTGCCGGCCGAGGTGCTGGGACGTCCCGAAGAAGTGATGAAGGCTTTGCTTGATGCTGCGGCAAAAGCGTATGAGCTTATCGACATGGAAAAGTACACGGGCCGCCACCCCCACATCGGCGCTGTTGACACCCTTGAGATTTACACGGCTAAAGGCATCACCATTGAAGAGTGCATGGAATTTGCCGAAGAGCTGGGAAAAGAGCTTTATAAGCGCCATCAGGTTCCCATTTACTTCACCGGCAGAAATGCGCGCCGCCCGGAAAACGAAGGGCTTACCGCCATTCGCAAAGGCAACTATAAAGGCGCCAAAGAGGCCGTCCTTACAGACCCCAACCGCGCGCCGGACATAGGGCCGGCCAAACTTCATCCCACAGCCGGCGCAACCATAGTGGGCGCCCTTGAGGAGCATGACGCATACTTCAATGTGCTGCTTGATACACAGGATGTGGCCATTGCAAAGAAGCTGGCAAACTGTGTACGCGGCAGAACGGGCGGATTTTCCTCTATCCAAGGCGTGGTCGGCATCCCGCAGGTACATCGCAGAACGGGCAAATCCTGCGTAATGGTTTCCTGCGAAGTAACAAATCCCTTAAACACGCCGCTCCATCGCATATTTGACCTTATAAAATCCGAGGCTGCCCGCTATGGCGTCAATGTGATATCGGGGCAAATTTGCGGCACCATCGGAGCAGAGGTTCTTGTTAAAACGGCCGAATGGTATTTGCAGCTGGAGGCTATCAACGGGCCGTGGAGCTACAAAAATCAAATTCTTGAAAATCATCTTCTGGAGCTTGAATCCGACCGCCTATAATCGAAGTCGGTCGAATTTTAACGTAAACCCTGAAATATTGGTCAGAGTAATTCCATTTTGCGCGCCGCCCTGTTTCGTATGGGGCGGCGTGGCGATTTTATACAATATCATAGCTATCAACGCAACAGACGTTTGCAATAATTGCGAATTGTAGAAAATGTTGGATAAATATATGCCTTACCGACAAAGTATCACCGCGACATCATTGACATTGGTGCCTGTGGGGCCGGTGATAATCAAACCGTCTGCGGCTTTTAGGGCGTTGTGGGAGTCGTTGTTGGCCAGGGCTTTGTCTATGTCGATATTGGCGGCGCGCAGCTTTGTCAGGGTGTTGCCGTCTGTGATGCCGCCTGCGGCGTTGGTTGGGCCGTCGGTGCCGTCGGAGCCCAGCGCGAATAGCAGGGTGTCTTTTAGGCCATGGATGCCCTTGGCCGCTGCCAGCGCCATTTCCTGATTGCGTCCGCCCCGGCCCTTGCCTTTGAGTGTGACCACCGTTTCGCCGCCGGCGATTATGGCGCAGGGCGCTTTGAACGAATTGCGCCCGGCTCTTGTGTCCGCGGCGATGGCGGCCAAGAGGCGCCCCGCCTCGGCGGCTTCGCAATTCATGGTGGTGGTTAGCACAAAGGGGGTATAGCCCAGCTTTGCGGCGGCCTTTGCGGCGGATTCGCACAGGGTGCGCACGCTGCCTGTTATGACAATTTCAACATTGTCAAGGCTTTTCGGTGTTTCTTCTTCCAGATATTTTCTCTGTAGACTTGTCAGCTTCAGGCCATATTTTTCAACGACTTTGGCCGCGTCCTCTGCGGTGGAATTATCCGGCACAGCCGGCCCTGACGCTATGGAATCCGGCCTGTCGCCCAGCACATCCGAAAGTATTATCGCAAAAACCTTGGCGGGCGCCGCCAGACGGGCAAAGCGCCCGGCCTTAACGGCGGACAGGCGCTTGCGTATCATATTCATCTCCACGATGTCCGCGCCGCTTGCCAGCAGACGGCCTGTGATGCTTTGCACATCGTCCAGGGTTATGCCTTCAAGGGGCTGCTCGAACAGTGCGGAACCGCCGCCCGATACCAAAAACAGCAGCTCGTCATTTTCGGTCAGGCCCTCGGCCAGTTTTACACATTCACGCGTTGCGATTATGGTGTTTTCGTCGGTCACGGGATGCCCTGCCTCGTAGATGTCACATTTTTCAAGGTTTCCCATTGAGTGTTCGTATTTTGTGATTACGATGCCCCTGTTCATCCTGTCGCCCAAAAAGCCGCACGACGCCTTGGCCATGGTCCACGCGGCCTTGCCGATGGCCACCATGTGGATATTGCCCCGGAAATTATGCGCCCGCAAGGCATTTTCCACGGCGGTGCCCGGCATATTGTCCCTGATGATGCCTTTTATCATGAATTGTGCGTCCTTATGGATATTTTGCATATTCATCCTCCGTTGGTTATTGCTGTTGGCCGCGGGCGAGCGCAGCTCGCCCCTACATGCCGCCATATTATGCCCTGTCATTAGGTATTTTGGACTGTTCTTTGTAAAGGCGGCGTGCAGCCGCTGACATCGGGCGAGCGCAGCTCGCCCCTACAATTTCCGCCACTGTCCGCACAAACAAATCCACATCGGCCTCTGTATTATAGATGCCGAGGCTGGCGCGCACCATGCCTGTGGGCGCCTCTATCATGCCGCTAAGCTCGTGGGGGGCTTTGCCTTCAAGGCGGCGCACATAGGGATGTGCGCAAAAGGCGGCGTGGCGCACGGCTATGTTTGCGTGGCTTGCAAGCTCGCTTGCTACATCCACGGGCTGCTGCCCCTTGATATTGAAAATCAGTATACCCACGCGGTCTGCGATATTCGCGTTGTCGCCGTACAGCACAACCCCGTCGATTTTTGACAGGCCGTCCAATGCCCTGCGCAAAAGCTTCTGCTCATGCTCTATGATATTGTCAAAACCGACCTCGTTTAGAATTTCCATGGCTTTTATCATGCCCACAACGCCGGGGACATTGGGCGACCCCGCTTCGTACAAATCGGGGGCTTCGGCATATACCACCGCGTCGTCCGACACCGACACAACCATGCCGCCGCCGCAGAATTGCGGGACATGGGCATTGAGGAGGTCTTTGCGGCCCACCACGGCGCCGCCGCCAAAGGGCGAATACATCTTGTGGGCCGAAAACGCGAAAAAGTCGATATCTTCGTCTTTGCCCGGGCGCCCGCCCATGGAAAATTGCCTGTGGGCCATAATTTGCGCGCCGTCCACAATAATTTTTGCCCCATGCCTGTGGGCGATGCCCGCAATGGCGTGTACATCGTTGACATAGCCCGTCACATTGGAGGCCGCCGTAACCGTGACATATTTTGTCATATGTCGATATTCGCGCCGCCGCAAAATCCGCGCAAAATCTTCCAAAATCAGCCGCCCGTCGGCGTCCACCTCGGCATAAGCCATATGCGCGCGGCCCCGCCAGGGCAGGTCGTTGGCGTGATGCTCCATACGCGTTGAAACAACAAGCACATCCCTGTCGTTTGCCAAGGCACTTGCCAGCTTGTTGATGCCATCTGTGGTATTGTTTGTGTAAAACACGGTATAATCGTCATAATCGGCATTGACAAAGTCCAAAATGGCCTTGCGCCCTTCCTCATAGACGACGGAGGAATGTTGCGACTTTTGCCCCATGCCGCGCCCGATAGAGCCATAATACTGCATCTGGCGCCCAATTTGTGCCACCACATCAATAAAAGGGGGTGTGGTGGCGGCGTTGTCAAGATTTACCGCGGGCATCATAAGCCCGCTGATATGGGCCACCCACGCGTCTAATCCATACATTTCAACCATGCAAACCACCCCATAACTTTCTAATACATAGTATTCAGACAGCCATGGGCTTGTGAGGCTTGCGCGTAATTAAAGGGACGGCCGGCGGCCGCCCCTGCAATTTACATTTGCTTGCATTTGTTGCAGACGCCATGAAACATGATATCGTGGCCCGACACATCAAAGCCGTATTTTTGCGCCACACGGGCATCAATGTCAGAAATTACGGGAATGTCGACATCGAAGACGCCGCCGCAGATACTGCATCTGAAGTGATAGTGCGGCTCCGGCTGCCCCTCATATCTTTCGGGGCCGTCAGGCACAGAAACCCGGCGCACCAGGCCGCTTTGGGTCAGCAGCCGCAGGTTGCGGTATACGGTGGTTTTGCTGATGGTTGGGTAGCCCTTTTGGATTTCGGCGTAAAGCTCCTCTGTGGTGGGATGATTATTCAGCCGCTTTAAAGTTTCCAAGATGATTTTACGCTGAACGGTGTTTCGTCTTTCCATGGCCGCACGGACCTAGCCCTTTATGGATTGTTTAAACATCCACAGATGCTTTTCAAAGTTGGTGATGGTCTCGATGAACATGTCGGCTGTTGCCATGTCCCTTTGCCCCTCGGCCAGCTCTATGCCTTCTTTCAGGGCCGAAACCATATGCGAATAGTCTTTAATCAGCGTCGCAAAGATGTCTTCGGGCGTCACTTCATTGCCTTCTTCGGAGATTTTGGACAGGGCCAGATATTCCTTCATGGTGGAGGCCGGCGCGCCGCCGATGGACAAAAGCCTTTCGGCAAATTCGTCAAAGGTTCCCGTTATTTCGTCATAAAGCTCTTCAAATTTTTCATGAAGAGGATAGAAAAACGGGCCCTTTACATACCAATGGAAGCGGTGCAATTTAAAATACATCACCCCAAAGTCCGCGATTCTTTCGTTTAAAAAGCCGTGCAGTGTCATTTGTGTTTCCCCTTTCGTATTTGAAATTTATTGCTAATAACATTATACATCAATTGAAAATAAATTGCAATAGCAAATTTAAACTTTTTACAATTTATGAGGGTATCATTTCATCAAAAACAGAGCGGACGGGTCTTGTTTCAAGGTTGCTGTCCGTGATAAAGCTGTTTAAATTGCTTATGGCCAGCTGTATCTGCGATATATAAAGCGGGCGCATCACATCCGCCGTATCAGGCGCAAAAGCGCGATAAAGCATGGCGGGAATGTCCTTATAGCCGGATGGCAGCCGCCCCTGCACCCTTAAAATATGCGCCATGCCCCGCGCCCTTTGCAAATCCGCAAAGGTTACGACATAGCCAAGGTGCATATCCCATAAATCGCCATATGCTCCGTTGGATGTAAATGCCGCGCTCCAAAAATCTTCATAACCTGCCAGCGCAAGCAGCGTGCGGTCAAAAGAGCTGTCCCGCTCCCAATTTCCGGGGCGCAGCGGCGCATCAAGGCCCATAAATTTCTCTTCAAAAAGATGCGCGAGGGATTCGCCCAGCCCAAGCACATGGCCAACCTCGTGGATGGATATGCGGGCAAATCTTTCTTGAAAAACAAATTGATATCCCCAAATATCGCTCCATTCGCGTGTGGCGCTGATGAAAACAACATTGTTGCGATGGTCAAAAAAGCCGGAATGCTGATAGTTTGCCCTGTAGAAATCAAAAGACTCGCCGTTCCAATACCATCTGTTGCGTCTGGTGGCGAAATAGAAGTCAACATTGTCAAGCGCGCGCGCCAGATATGCGCCGTTAAATGGCAATGTGCGGGAAAACGCGTCATCCCGGAAAGACTGCACAAAGGCCGCAGTAAATGCCGCGGAAACCCTTAAATCATCGTCGTTCAAGGGCGGAATAACCCAATTTTGCGGAAATGGATTGTAAAAATTTGGCGCTTGCTCCAGATAAAAATTCTTCATGGCGTCTCTCAGCGCAAAATTTGTCCCGCCGCCCTGCCTATTTTGGTTTATGTACCGGGGCAGTCTCCATGGTGCCGCGGCGGCGGTTTGCGCTGGCTGCCGCAGGCCCAGCCGCGCAAGCTCGTGATGCACAAGGGCGTCAGACATAATTTTATAGAGGCTGCCAATGCTTCTGTACACATTTCCGTTTTCGTCCACAAAGAAGCTGCCGCCAAGAGCAGCCGCCTCTTCAGGTGTTATTCTTTGTGCTGTAAGTGAAGTGCTTCCAAGGCTTCCTGCCACAAACATCGCGCCCAAAATAAGCGCAATGCACCTCCTGATAAATCTTTGCAAAGTAGAATCCCTCCTTATAAAGACATTGCTCCAACTCAAATATTATAGCATGAGAAATTGTGGGGTGCAAGAGATTTTTTGATGCAAGAGCCTTCACCAAGAACCTACGGTCAATAAGCTGCTACCCGCCTTTGCGGCTGATTTTCCGCCACTCTTCGTCGGGCGCTCCTAGCAGATTACTATGTATATGCGTCGTCGCGCCCTCCTCGATTGGCTAAAAATCAGCTTCGCAAATTCGGGCAGCCCATTATTGGCCGCAGGTTCTAAAATTCTGTTGATAATTGGGTATTTTTATGTTATATTTGATGCAGAAAGGAGTGATATTTCAAATGAAAAAGAAAATTTTTGCCGGTTTGCTGATAATGGCTGCGCTGATGGTTTTTAATGCGGCTCTTGTCCTTGCGGACGACATTAGGGTGCAGTTTGACGGCGTCTATGTTCACACACAGCCAGCGCCAATAATCGTAGAAGGCCGCGCGATGCTGCCTGCCCGCGCCATTGTAGAGATGCTGGGCGGAGAGATATATTGGGATGACGAATTGCGGCAGGTGCTTATCAATCAGGGCGGCACGCGGATTGTGCTTACTATTGACAGGCCCACGGTCTATGTAAACGGCGCGCCGCAGCAATTGGACGTGCCGCCGCAGATTGTTGAGGGCAGAACCCTGGTGCCGCTGCGTTTTGTGGCCGAAAGCCTGGGCCTGGATGTTGATTTTAGCGAGGGCACAGTTTTTATCACCACAGCCAGAATGGCCATGGTGACGCACGAAGACTTTGTTTTGTCCGATGGCTCTATATTGTCCGTGCTTTATACGCCGGTTGTGCGGCGCGGCTCTGAAGCCGAGGTGTTTTTCACGGGTACACCCAATGTGGCATGGTATTTGACCATTCAGTATGCGACAGGTTATGGCACGGCGGCCGGGCTGGGGCACGCTTTGGCGGATGAAGAAGGCTTTGTGAAATGGGCTTGGCGCGTTGGAAGCAATACCACCATTGGCGACTGGCCGG
This sequence comes from Clostridiales bacterium, assembly GCA_031277155.1. Lineage (GTDB taxonomy): Bacteria > Bacillota > Clostridia > Lachnospirales > WRAX01 > WRBK01. The sequence goes on from JAITMW010000086.1 coordinate 7,474, forward strand.
TGACAATTGTGGGCGGGGGCGAAAGGCTGCACTTTTATCTCAGCATTGTATCGGCCGATTAAAATCATTAAGAAATTCTGCAAAATACCTTGGCAGGGGCAAAGTTTTGTGATATAATGAAGATGGAATATGAATTTTTTGTGAATGAGATTTTAGAAGGAGGGGATGATGTTGTATGCAAAAGGTGACGCCGTGGTGTATCCCATGCATGGCGCCGGCATTATTGAAGACTTTGAAATAAAAACCATCGATGGCATATGCCGCAGCTATTGCGTCTTGCGCATCCCCATAGGTGATTTAACCATCATGCTGGAAGCCTCTGCCATGGAAAATGTAAATTTGCGCAAGGTGCTGCCCAGCGGCGATATTGCCCGCGTGATGGACGATGTGGTGAAAATGCCGGCACAGCCCTCGGGGGACAATTGGAACAAGCGCTATAAGGACAATCTCGAAAAAATCAAATCCGGCTGTTTGTCGGACGCAGCAATGGTCTTTCGCAATCTATATTGCAGAGAAAAGCAGCGCGGCCTGTCTTCCGCCGAAAAAAAGATGCTGTCCAATGTAAAAAAAATCATGCTAAGCGAAATTATGCTGTCCTA
>JAITMW010000036.1 GCA_031277155.1 Clostridiales bacterium
ATGTTTTTTACAGCTATGACATGCTGTTGATGCGCAGCCATCAGGCGCCGGATTATCGCTATCGGGGCCGCAGGGAGGATGCGACCGTTGTGATTGAGATGCGCAATGATATTGCCGCGGCGGAGCGTGCGCTGGAAGACGCCGCAAACAGCCTGGAGAGCCGTGTGCGCTCGCTCTACAACGACATTGAGGCCATTAGGGAGCAGCAGGCCACGGCGCAAAATGACCTGGCGGTGGCCATTGCCGATTATAGGGATGCGGCGCTGCGATATATGACGGGCGTGGCCACGTGGATGGAGCTGGAGGGCGCAAAGCTGGCCATTTTGAATCATGAAATTGCGCTGTTGCGCCATGAAGTCAATTTGGGTATGCTGACCCTGCTGTTTGCGCGGCCATATTTGAATTGATTGCTGATGCAAAGGAGGCATAATGAAATATCGTGAGGACAAAATATCGAAAAACAAGCTGTCTGCGCTGGGGCTGGGCTGTATGCGCTTTCCCCGCGACAAGGCGGAGACCGAGCGCATGATTTTGGCGGCCATTGACGGCGGCGTGAATTTTTTTGACACGGCCTATCTGTATCCGGGCAGCGAAAAGACCCTGGGCGAGATTTTGGCGAAGCATGACAGGCGCAAGGATGTGCTTATTGGCACAAAGCTGCCGCTGATGCTGTGCAAGGGCGCCGCGGACTTTGACAGAATTTTTAGCGAACAGTTGCGCCGTCTGCGCACAGATTATATTGACTATTATTTTATGCACAACTTGACGGATTTTGGGCAATGGGAAGCCGTGCAAAAGATGGGCATAGAGGATTGGATTGCGAAAAAGAAGGCGGCGGGGCAAATTCGCCAAATTGGCTTTTCGTATCACGGCACCTGCACCGACTTTTTGAAAATCCTTGATTCCTATGCCTGGGAATTTTGTATGATACAATATAATTATTATGACGAGGATTATCAGGCGGGCAGGGCGGGCCTTCGCGCCGCCGAGGCCAAGGGCATACCCGTCATCATCATGGAGCCCCTGCTGGGCGGCACGCTGGCCACGGGCCTGCCAAGTCAGGCTGTGGAAATGTTCGCGAAATGCAACCCCGACCTTTCGCCTGCTGATTGGGCATTTTGGTGGCTGTGGAACCAAAGCGGCGTGACCACAGTGCTAAGCGGCATGAACAGCACGCAAATTATGGAGGAAAATCTGCGCTCGGTCAGCAATTTCCGCCCGCTGACGGAGGCGGAGCTTGCCGCATATGCCGATGTGGTTGAACAGCTGAAAAAAGCCCATAAAATCAATTGCACCAGCTGTAACTATTGCCTGCCCTGCCCAAAAGGCATCAACATCCCCGCCTGTTTTTCGGCCTACAACGCAAGCTATGGCCACGGCTGGATGAAGGGCATGACCCTTTATGTCACAAGCACGGGCATTGTCAAAAAAAGGCCAAACAGCCCGCGCAACTGTATAGATTGCGGCAAATGCGAGGAGGTCTGCCCGCAATATATCCCGATTGTTAAATCGCTGAAGAAGGTTGCGGCGCGCTTCGAGCCGCCGCCGATACGCGCGGTGATGGCCCTGGCGCGGCGGTTTGTGTCAAAGTAGGATGTCTGCATTTTAACCTTGCAATCCGCCGCGAAAATTGATATACTAGATGCAATAGGCTAAAGAGAAGGTTGCGAGGTGATTGTATGATTTCCAGGACATTGACGATTAAGACCGAAAACGGTCTGCATGTGCGGCCGGCGGGTGCGCTGGTGTCGATATGCAGGCCTTTTGATGCGGATGTGATGCTGAAATTTAACGAGACGGAGTATAATCTAAAATCTGTGCTGGGAATTGTCAGCGCGGGCATCAAATATGGCGATGCCGTGGAATTCATATGTATTGGCGCGCAAGCCAAAGAGGCCATGGCGGCCATTGAAGAGGCCGTGGAATCCGGATTAAATGACTTTTAACTAGGAGGAAATTATGAACGACAAATTGCAAAAATATGTCAAGCTGGCTGTCAATGTGGGGGTCAACATCCAAAAGGGGCAAAAGCTGCTGATACGCTGCCCGGTGGACTGCGCATATTTCGCGCGGATGGCCATGGAAGAGGCCTACAAAGCGGGCGCGCAGGATGTGCAGATACAATGGGGCGATGAAATTTCCGCCAGGGTCAATTATCTTCTCGCGCCTGATTCCAATTTTGGCATAGAAGTTGAATGGGAAAAAGCGCGCGTCCGCCATATGGTGGACGAGGGCTATAATATGCTTGTGGTATACGCCAGCGACCCCGAAATCTTGAAAGGCGTTGATATCGAGCGTATCCAGAAAAACCAAAAAGTCGCGGCACAAACTGCCAAGCCCCTGCGGGACAAGGTGGCCTCGTCGGCCATACAGTGGTGCCTGATATCCGTGCCCACCGCGGCCTGGGCGAAGAAGGTCTTCCCGTCGGCAAAAAGCGACGACGAAGCCATGACGCTGATGTGGGACGCCATATACGCGGCCACGCGCGTGGACGATGATACTGACGCCGTGCAAAATTGGCAGACCCACATAGACATAATGCAAAACAAGGCCGCCGCCCTGATGGCCCATAATTTTAAGCATTTGCGCTTTAAAAACAGCCTGGGCACAGATTTGGAAATGGCCCTGCCCGAGGGCCACATCTGGGTGGCCTGCGGCGAAGAGGCCGCCACGGGCCACAACTTCGTGGCCAACATCCCCACAGAGGAGGTCTTCACGGCGCCGCTGCGCACCGGCACAAACGGCATTGTATACGCCACAAAGCCCTATGTATACATGGGCGATGTCATAGAGGGCTTCTGGTTTAAATTCAAAGACGGCAAAGTGGTGGACCATGGCGCCAAAAAAGGCGGGCAGCTTCTGCAAAAAATGCTGACCACCCACCCCAATGCCGATTATCTGGGCGAGGTGGCCCTGGTGCCCCACTCCTCACCCATCTCCCAATCCGGCATCCTCTGGTACAACACCCTGTATGACGAAAACGCCTCCTGCCACCTGGCCCTGGGCAACGCCTATCCCTACACCGTCAAGGGCGCCGTGGGCAAAACCGAGGACGAGCTTAACGCCATGGGCGTCAACCAATCCCTGTCCCACGAGGACTTTATGATGGGCAGCGCCGACATGTCAATCATCGGCGTCACCCATGACGGCAAGGAAGTTGCGGTATTTAAGCAGGGCGAATGGGCCATTTGATTTTGATTAAATTACGCAAGGGGCGGCCATTGGCCGCCCCTT
>JAITMW010000085.1 GCA_031277155.1 Clostridiales bacterium
GTTGAGACTTTGCGCGAAAAAGATACTGTAGGTACATTATTTTGGGTGATGGACCAAACCAAAACGCCCATGGGCAAGCGCCTGCTGCGCAAGTGGATGGAAAATCCCCTGGTCAGCGCCAGGGACATTGCCACGCGCCACGCGGCTGTTGCGGAGTTTGTGCGGCATCCGGCGCGGCGCGGCGATATGCGCATGGCCCTGGCCAAAATCGCCGATATTGAAAGGCTCTGCGGCAAGTTGATTTACTGGCGCGTTAGCGCGCGGGATTTTGTGGCGCTTCGGGATTCCATCGCCGCCATCGCCGATGTAAAGCGGCTTTTGGGCGGCTTTGAGGCTGCTCTCAATACATATTTTTGGGATAATCTGGATATTCTGGAGGATGTTCACAGCAAAATCCGAGAGGCCATTGCCGAAACGCCCCTTTCTGACAGCGGCGAAGCGGGGATTTTTGCCGAGGGCCATAACGCGGAGCTAGACGCCGCCAGGGCCTTGAAAAATCAGCTTTTGACGGCATTGGAAAATTTTGAGCGAGCCGAAAAGCAGGCCACGGGCATAAGGGGCCTGAAGGTTGGCCACAACAAGGTTTTTGGCTATTACATTGAGGTGCCGGGCAGTCAGCGCGATGCCGCGCCCGCGCATTATCAACGGAAGCAGACCCTTTCCAATTGCGAGAGGTTTGTCACGGCTGAACTTGTGAAACTGCAAGACAATATTTTGACATCAACAGATAGTATCATGAACATCGAGCAAGCCCTCTGGAGCCGCTTTCGTAAAGAAATCGCGCTGGAGGTGCCGCGGTTGCAAATGGCAGCGCATATGCTTGCGACCATTGATGTTTTGCAATCTATGGCAGAAATTGCAGATAATTACAATTATGTCTGCCCGCAGATGACCCCCGGCGGCGCAATTGACATTAGGGAGGGCCGCCACCCTGTCGTAGAGCGGCTTTCGCCCGAATGTTTCGTGGCCAATGATACATATCTGGACGATGCCGACAACAAAATCGCCATTATCACAGGTCCCAATATGGCCGGAAAATCAACATTCCTTCGGCAGGTGGCCCTGATTTGCATTATGGCCCAGATGGGCAGCTTTGTCCCCGCGGCTTCGGCCAAACTGCCCATTTTCGACCGGGTTTTCACCCGTGTGGGCGCGGCGGACGACCTGGCCCGAGGCCAATCTACATTTATGGTGGAAATGACGGAGACCGCGAATATTCTGGCAAATGCTACACACAGAAGCCTTGTGATTCTGGATGAAATTGGCAGAGGGACGGGGACTGTTGACGGCTTTTCCATAGCACTATCAGTTGTGGAATATATTTCCACGGGCATATCGGCCAAAACCCTTTTTGCCACACATTATCACGAAATGACCGCCGCCGAGGGCAAGGTGCCCGGTGTGCGCAACTATCGTATGCAGGTGCGTGAAGACGGCGAAAACATCACATTCCTGCACAAAGTTGTGCCCGGCGGGGCCGACAAATCCTATGGCATCTTTGTGGCGAAGCTGGCGGGCCTGCCTGATGCCGTCATATTGAGGTCGATGCAGATTCAGCATCAGCTTGAAACCGGCAGTATCTTTGACGACAGCGCGGCATCTGACGAAAAAATTGACCTTGAGGCCATAAACAAGGAATTGCGGAACATCAATCGCATGTTTTTGGAGGAATTTGGGGCATATGACGAAGACAAATTGACGCCGGAAGAGGCCATTTTCAAGATACGCAAAGTTAAAGACGCCATGGGCAAACTGGAGGGATTGTGGCCATGACAAAAATTGTCGTAATTTGCGGGCCCACAGCTTGCGGCAAAACCCCCGCGGCCATCCATTTGGCGCGGCTTATAGGCGGCGAGATAATTTCGGCGGATTCCATGCAGATTTATCGGCAGATGGACATTGGCACCGCCAAGGCCACGCCGGATGAGATGCGCGGCGTGCCGCATCACCTTATTGACGAGCTTGCGCCCGACGCGGATTATAGCGTGGCGATTTTTAAAAACCGCGCCGCCGGGCTGATTAAAGACATCGCATCCCGCGGTAAAATGCCCATAATATGCGGCGGCACGGGCTTTTATATCAACGCTTTGCTGTATGATACGAAGTTTGACACTGAAATTGACAGCGATTGGGATTATAGACAAAATTTGGAGGAAATCGCAAAGGAAAAGGGTCCGCATCATCTGCACGATATGCTAAAAAATGTCGACCCCCAGGCCGCGAAGGCCATTGACATAAACAATGTGAAGCGCGTCGTCCGCGCACTGGAATATTTTCGGCGGCATAACGCCCTGATATCCCTGCACAACCTGCAACAGAAGGAAAAACGTCAGCGGCCTGCCTATGACGCGCAGGTTTTTGTCCTGCATGGCGAGCGCGCCGCGATGTATGACCGCATCAACCGCCGCGTGGACAAAATGGCGGCGGCGGGCCTTGTGGAAGAGGTGGCAGCCCTGCTTTCGGCGGGATATTCGCCGGATTTGCCGTCTATGCAGGGGCTGGGCTATAAAGAAATTGTTAAATATTTACAGAGCGAGCAGCCTCTTGAAATGGCCATCACCGCCGTAAAACGCGGCACCAGGCACTTTGCAAAGCGCCAGCTGACATGGTTTCGGAATCAACTGCCG
>JAITMW010000050.1 GCA_031277155.1 Clostridiales bacterium
TGCATGGCGGGTTTTGTGGTGTGGTCATATTGATAGAAAGCGGGCGGCAGGTTGCCGCCCCTACGAAATCTTGTAATTCGCCGATAACACTATTTTGCTTAAACTTTTACCTTGATGCACGCTTTCCGGACATAGGTTGGCACCAAGGCCCTTTTTTGCGGCATATGTACATCTTGGGGGAAAACAATCGCAATGTCATTTGCCTGCAGCAAAATGAAGCTGCACTCTTTTTCGTAAAATGTTGCATCCGCCACCGGGTCATATTCTGTGATTGGTTCGCCGGCTCGCTCGATAGGGGCGTATCCCAAATACTCAAACCCCTCTTTGACATAGTGGATGTCCGCATAAACTTTGTGGGCCTCAAACCCGCAGTTGTCAATAGTCTTTGATGTGTATTCCTGAACCAGTATAAAGACATCATCGCCGTCAATCTGATGCTTGCCAAGCTCCATTTTAGAGATATCGTTGCTCTTTAAAAATTCAAATGCCTTACGAAAATTGTCGCCGAATACATAGTACTTTTCGCAGTGATTCAGTGTGTCGATAATCATTACAAACCCTCCTTAATTCATTGTTCATTTTTGCTTGTGTATCTGCTTAAAATTACTATAATACGGCTTACAAGAAAAGTCAATAGTGGATGCCATATTTTGTCCGATGGAGCGGGTTTTTGGACTGTGCCAATGCAAACAAAAAGCGGGCGGCATGACACCGCCCCTACGAAGGCTTGTAGGAACTTTTGATTTCTACGATTCTGTTGAAGACGAGGTTGCCCGGGGTTGAGGTTTTGGAGTCCGGGCAGAAATAAGCATTGCGCATGAATTGGAAGCGGTCTTTGGGGGCTGCGTCCACAATTGAAGGCTCGGCGACGGCGTTTTGGGCAATTGTCAGGGAGTTTTCGTTAAAGCGGAAGCCGGATTCTTGGGTGTCGTCGTCGAAGACGAGATAATCGTAGAGATTGGCGGTGATATTTATGGCTGTGGGGCAGCTGACCCAGTGGATGGTGCCTTTTACTTTGCGGGCGGTGAAGCCGCTGCCGCTTTTGGTGGCGGGGTCGTATGTGGCGTGGACTTCTGTTATTTTGCCTGTGTCGTCCTTGGTGAAGCCCGTGCAGGTGACGAAATAGGCGCCGGACAGGCGCACTTCGCGGCCCGGGGACAGGCGGTGGTATTTGCTTGGGGCGTCTTCCATGAAGTCGGCGCTTTCGATATAGACTTCGCGGGAAAAGGGGATTTTGCGGGTGCCAAGGTCGGGATTTTTGGGGTTGTTGGGGACTTCCAGCATTTCGGTTTGATTTTCGGGATAGTTTGTGATTACGAGCTTGATGGGGTCCAGCACGGCCATGATAACTTTGGAGATGGGGGCCAGGTCTTCGCGCTGGAAATGTTCCAGCATGGCGATGTCCACTTTGGTTTCGCCTTTGGAGACGCCCACGGCGTCGCAGAAATTGCGGATGGCGGCGGGGGTGAAGCCGCGGCGGCGCAGACCGCGCAGGGTGATGAGGCGGGGGTCGTCCCAGCCGTCTACTATGCCGTCTTCCACCAGCTTTTTAATGTGACGCTTGCCGGAAATTGTGTTGGTGATGTAAAATTTGGCAAACTCGATTTGGCGTGGCTTTTTTTCAAAGCCGATTTGGTCTATATACCAGTTGTATAGGGGGCGGTTGTTTTCGAACTCGGCCGAGCAAAGGGAGTGGGTTATGCCCTCTATGGCGTCTTGGAGAGGGTGGGCAAAGTCGTAGGTGGGATATATGCACCATTTGTCGCCGGTGTTGTAATGGGGCAGGTGGGCGATGCGGTACATTATGGGGTCCCGCAGGTTGATGTTGGGGCTGGCCATGTCGATTTTGGCGCGTAATGTGCGTGCGCCGTTGGGAAATTCGCCGGCTTTCATTCTGGCGAAAAGGTCTAAATTTTCTTCAATGCTGCGGCCGCGATAGGGGCTGTTTTGGCCGGGCTTTTCAAAGCCGCGGTATTCTTTGATTTCTTCGGCGGAAAGGTCGCAAACAAAGGCCGCACCTTTTTTGATGAGGCCCACGGCGAAGTCGTAGCATTGGTCGAAGTAGTCGGAGCCGTAATACAGACCGTCCCATTCAAAACCCAGCCATTTAATGTCCTCTTGGATGGCTTGGACATATTCGATATCCTCTTTGGCGGGGTTTGTGTCGTCCATGCGGAGATTGCAAAGGCCGCCGTATTGCTTGGCCAGGCCGAAATTGAGGCAGATGGCCTTGGCGTGGCCAATGTGGATGTAGCCGTTGGGCGAAGGGGGCCAGCGGGTGTGGAGCCGGTTTGTGTTTTCGCCCAAATCATCCAGGATGGCGCGCTGTATGAAATTTAGAGATGTGTTTTCGGTCATGGTGTCTCCTTGGTTTTACGAGGCCTCGTCGGGCTTAAGCTCGATAACGGCATCGCTGTCATTTTTGTAGTGGATTATGGCCGGGGCCTTTTTCTCCACGGTGTCTTTTGTGACAACAACCTTTTCGATATTGTCCGCGGAGGGGATTTCGTACATGATGTCTATCATGAAGGATTCTATGATGGAGCGCAGGCCGCGGGCGCCGATTTTGCGCTCTATAGCCAGCTTTGCGGAGGTGGAGATGGCCTCTTCGTCAAATTCCAGCGCCACATTGTCCAGGGAGAAAAGATGCTTGTATTGCTTTATCAGGGCGTTTTTCGGCTGGGTTAATATGGAGACCAGCGCGGCTTCGTCCAGGGCGTTGAGGGAGACAATTATGGGCAGGCGGCCTATGATTTCGGGGATTAGGCCAAAGCGCTGCAAGTCCTTGGTGGTGACTTGGCGCATTATTTCGTCGGCGGCCTCTTTGTCCTTATCGGCCTTAAATTCGGAGCCAAAGCCGATGACCTTTTTGTTAAGGCGCTGCTCTATGATTTTATCAATGCCATCGAAGGCGCCGCCGCAGATGAACAGGATATTTGTGGTGTCCATCTGGATAAATTCCTGATGGGGGTGTTTGCGGCCGCCTTGGGGCGGCACGGAGGCAACGGTGCCCTCCAGGATTTTCAGCAGGGCCTGCTGCACGCCCTCGCCGCTGACATCACGGGTGATGGAGGGATTTTCGGATTTTCTTGCGATTTTGTCGATTTCGTCAATGTAGATGATGCCGCGTTCGGCGCGGTGGACGTCGCCGTCGGCGGCCTGTATGAGGCGCAG
>JAITMW010000053.1 GCA_031277155.1 Clostridiales bacterium
ACATTGCTCTTTTGAAGCTCGATTTCCTCGTCGACCTCATCCGCCTTTGTGATGCGCTTGTAGTGATTGTACACGGCGACGGACAGGGCGCGCTTTGCGGCGTCCTGACCTATGACATATTGGTCTAAATAGGCGACGATTTCTTTGGGCTTGTAGATTTTGTAATCCGGATAGTCTTCGCTGGCTTCGTCCTCCAGATATTCCTGAGGGCCGTCGTACATTATTTCGTTGCAAAGGTCTATGCACTCGCTGCAAATAAATACGCCGCCGGGGCCTGCCACAAAGCGGCGAAAGCCCTCTTTTGGCCTGCCGCAAAAGCTGCAGTATATCATTTTTTCGTCGTTTCTTGTCACAATGCCACCTCCTTGGGAACGGGCGGCAGGACGCCGCCCCTACGAAACTTTTGGAACGGGCGGCAGGACGCCGCCCTTACGAAACTTTGGTTATTATGTCGTCAATAAGGCCGTATGTCTTGGCTTCCTGAGCGGACATGAAGTTGTCGCGGTCGGAATCCCTTGCGATTATGTCGACAGGCTGGCCCGTCATCTCTGAAAGCATGTTGTTAATCCTCTCGCGCTCTCTTAAAATGCGCTTTGCGTAAATTTCCACATCGGAGGCCTGGCCGCGGGCGCCGCCGGAGGGCTGATGTATCATAATTTCGGAATTTGGCAGAGCAAAGCGCTTGCCTTTTGTGCCGCCCGCCAGCAAAAACGCGCCCATGCTGGCGGCCAGGCCCACGCATATGGTGGAAACATCGGGCTTTATGAAATTCATTGTGTCGTAAATTGCCAGGCCGGCGGAAATGGAGCCGCCGGGGCTGTTGATATAGAAATTTATGTCCCTGTCGGGATATTCCGCCGCCAAAAACAGCAGCTGGGCCACAACCAAATTGGCGGTGACATCCGTAACGGGGTCGCCCAAAAAGACTATGCCGTCTTTTAACAGGCGCGAATATATGTCGTATGCGCGCTCGCCTCGGTTGGTTTGCTCCACAACCATAGGCACCAAGGCCATTTTGCTGCTATAATCAAAATTATTCATTGTCGCTGTCTTCCTTTCCTTCTTCTTGGGGCGCCTCAACTTGGGTGGCGGCCGCCTTAATTAAGCCTATGGCCTTTTTGGCTTTTATATCTTGCCTGATGGCGTCTTCCTCGTCTTCGCCGATGGATTCTTCCAAGGTGGCCCTTTCCATACGGTGCTGGTCGGCCAGGCGGGTCAATTCTTGGTCATATTCTTCGTCATTGGCCTCGATGCCCTCTTTTTTGATAATTGCTTCAAGAGCAAGGCGAATTAAGATATTTTCGCGGGCCTGGTCTGTGTACATATTGCGCAAGCCGTCCATGTCCATGCCCATCATCTGCATATAGGAGCCGAAATTCATGCCCTGGCCCTGCACCCTGTTTGCGAAATCGCGCATCAGGCGTTGGTTTTCCTGCTCCAGCATGGGCTTCGGGATATTGGGCGAAATTCTTCTTGCGAGGCCGGACAGAAGCTGATTTTCAATCAGCCTGTCGGCGTCTGCCTGTTTATGCTCTTCTATTTTTGACCTTATTTCGGCCTTAAATTCGTCAAGGGTGTCGTATTCGGACACTTCCTGGGCAAAATCGTCGTCGGCTTCGGGTACTTCTTTATGATTTATGTCGTGCAATGTCACTTTAAAGACGGCGTCTTTGCCCGCAAGGTCCTCTGCGTGATAATCCTCCGGGAAGGTGACATTGACATCGAAGGAGTCGTCCAGGTCTTTGCCGACAATTTGGTCTTCAAAGCCCGGAATGAAAGAGCCGGAGCCTAAAACAAGCTCGAAATCTTCGGCGGCACCGCCGGGAAAGGGCACGCCGTCGACGAAGCCTTCAAAATCTATGGTAACGATATCGCCATTTTGTGCCGGTCTGTCCTCAATGGAGTGGATTCTGGCGTTGGCTTCTCTGTTGCGGTCCACCTCGGCATCTATCTCTTCATCGGTGATGGTGATATCGGGCCGGGTGTATGTTATTCCGGTGTAATCTTCCACCTCTACATGGGGCTTTGTATGAACCTCCGCAATGATGATTGCGCCGCCGTCGGCCTCTTGAAGGTCAACCTCCGGGGCGGACACCACATCGAGATTATGTTCTTCCAAAGCGGCCTCGTAGGCATCGGGGAAAATAATGTCCAAAGCGTCTTCGTAAAAGACTTCTTTGCCAAATTGCCTTTCTATCATTTTGCGCGGGGCGCGGCCTCTCCTGAAGCCCGGCAGGGCTATTTGGCCGCGATTTTTCAGATAGGCTTGGTTTAGGGCCTTTTCAAATTGAGCAGGCTCTATATTAAGCGTGAGCTTAACCAGATTTTCTTCGATATGTTCCAGTGTTGACGTTGTTTTTGTGCTGTCCGACATTTTAAATATCCTCTCCTTACACTCTTTTGGTATATAGCCATTCAAAATATTGTATCACAACATTGGCAGAAAGTCTAGATTTTTTGAATTGCCTCAAGCACCTATTAAATATTCCCGACGACAGGGATTTTATACAGATTATACCAGCGGCAAATTCTTATAATATGGACCTTTTGTACATATACTTGTCTTTAGAGAAATTTCCGGGGGTGCTGTTGTGGGAAAAAGGATTTTGGTTGTGCTGGTTGCGATGATGTTGATTTTTACGGCAGATGTGCTTGCGGGCAGGGCCGGTGATGACGAGAAAGAGGAGTTTATCAAATGGATTTCGTTTGATGTGCCGCTGGCTGTGCTTAAACAGGCATACGCATATGATGTGGCCTCTCAGGATGAGGAATATCCCTTGGATTTTGTGCAGCTATTGGCTTATGCGGCCGCGAAGGATTGGGGCAATTTTAAAGGGAGCGGCGAAAGCGCGGCCATGAATGATGTGGTGGGGCGCATAAGGGCCGGGGAGACGATGCATGAAATTGCGGAGGGCCTAAAGCTGTATCAGCATTATTTATCGGCGTATCAGGCGGTATTGGGGGGCTTTGTCGGGGAATATGAGGTGGCCGGGACAGGCGAAAGGCGGTATGGCCTGAAAGTTTTTTCGCCCATGGCCAAGGGATTTGGCTTTTCACATTCGGATGATTTTGGCAATCCCAGAAATTATGGATATAGCAGGCCCCATTTGGGGAATGACCTTTTCGGCCGCGCAGGCGCGCCTATTATTGCTGTTGAGGGCGGTGTTGTGGAAGCTATGGGGTGGAATAAATATGGCGGGTGGCGCATTGGCATACGCAGCCTTTGCGGCAAGCGATATTATTATTACGCGCATTTGAGGAAAGATACGCCCTATGCGGAAGGGCTGGAGGTTGGAGATGCGGTTGACGCCGGGGATGTTATTGGATATTTGGGGGCGACGGGATATTCCGACCGTGAAAATGTCAGCAACATAAAGGTGCCCCATCTGCATTTTGGTATGCAAATTATTTTTGACGAATCCCAAAAAGATGGGAACAATCAGATTTGGATTGATACTTATAACATTATAAAATTTTTGAATCAAAATCGGATGGAAGTTGTGGATTGTGGGGACAAGTGCTATCGGCGGGCGGTGGAAATTGAGAGTGTGCCGATGGAATAAAAGCCGTGCCTGGCAGCATTTTGCCGCCAGGCACGGCCTTGCCGGCTAAAGCCGGCGGCGGCTTGCGGCTTAAAAGCCGCTGTCCATGCGTCGCTACATGACTTTTAGTCGTTACTTTAGCCGGGTTTACCCGGCACAGCCCTGTTATCTGCCCGCAATGACATCAATCTCCACCATGGCATCCATAGGCAGCCTTGCCACTTGAAAGGTCGTTCTGGCGGGTGGAGCATCTGCGCCGAAAAATTCCGTATATACTTCATTCATGGCGGCGAAATCGGCCATGTCTTTAAGATATACCGTGGCTTTTAAAACCTTGTCCAAAGACGAGCCTGCCTCATGCAAAATTGCCCGGATATTTTTTATTACTTGGGCGGTTGCGGCCTTTATGTCGCCGTCTATCAGCTTACCCGCCGCGGGGTCCATGGGCAGTTGTCCCGATGTGAAGATAAGCTCGCCAAATACAACAGCCTGAGAATACGGGCCGATGGCCTTTGGCGCGCTTTCTGTTGAAATGATTTGTTTTTCCATAATTTCCTCCTTATTGCTTGTCATAGCAAGCCAATCTTTCCGGCAGGGTGCCGGTATGTAATTCAAAAAGATGGTTGTCAAAATCATAAAAGTAGATAGAGCGGCCTTCGCCGGGTATGCGCGGGCGTTCCGGCCTGATTTCCGCGCCAATGCCCCGTATACGCCCAAGATAATTGTCAAAATCGCTTTCGTCAATCTTAAAGGCGATGTGGTTGTAAGTGCGCTCTGTCAGCGGCGGGCCTTCCATGATGCAAATCCAGATATCACCGATAAGAAAGAATTTTTCGCGCGAAAGCGAAAATGCCTTGTCGCCGCTGGAATAGACCTCCTTGGCGTTGAAGATTTTCTCAAAAAACAAAGCCGAGCGCTCTAAATCGCTGACAATAAATGTCATATGGCTTATGCCTGAAATCATGGGCCTCTCCTTTTTATTGCGGCCTAAAATACCTGTCATTAAAATCTTGGATAAAGCGCGATATTTCCGCAAACTCTTCAAAGGCGCCGCCGCCGTGGCGGTCCAGGGTGGACATAATCACCAAAATATACGGCGAAGGGGCATAAACAATGGCTTTGTCATGGAAATTTCCGTCCCAGCGTCCGTATTTTTGCGCCACGGGATAGTCCGCCATGATGATGGGCACATCGGAATTAAGCAGGCTGTCTTTGAAATCATGGGCATAGGCGCCGCCGCTTTCGATATATTGATATATGCGATACATAATAAGGCCGGCCTCTTCGGCTGTCATAAGGTTGAGGCGCCCTGTGGCATTGTCAAAAAGGTCGGTGTTGCCGCCTATGCTGCGGTAAAATTCGCGATATGACGGGTAATGATTGGCAAAAAGGCCCAAAAGCATACCAAAGGCCGCATTGTCAGAATCCCGGACGGAATGTATCAGCAGCTCGTTTGTTGTAAATTCGGTGCCAAAGGGCATGAAGCGGATTATGCCTGTGCCGCCGCGATAGTTGCCCGGGCCAAAAACATGTACTTGGCTTAAATCCGCCAGGCCGCTTTCCGCCAGATAATAGACATAAAGGGCATGGGGCGCTTTGTTTAAGCTGGCGGAAGCGTAGATTACGCCGCCCCTGTGGCTGTAGGAAAAGCCCGTGTCCAAATTTTTATAGTAAACCGCGACATTGTAGGGCAAACTGTTGAAAAAGTCGTCAAGAAGGGCCGCGGTTGGCCAAAAATGCAAGTCCAGCCACATGGGGCCGTCATTTGTGGATATCAGCAGCCAATTGCCCTCTTCCAAAAGCACCTGGACCTCGCCCGGCTCGATAAGGTCGGCATAAGCAGCATCGTCCTTGCTGTGAAACAAGCCCATCGGGCGGTCAAGATGATGCGGCTGCGCCAGCATATACACCCAGCCCTGCCTGCCGCCAAATGCAACATGTATCCAGCCGTCCGGGCGCTCCTCCAGAATTTGAACCATCTGCGACCTTTGGGCCTCAACTGTATCGGCAAAAAAGTCGGGCCGGCTGTATGTAATGAAATCGCCGCGCATATGGCGATGTATGGCGGGCGTGCGCTCGTCAAAGGCGCCCACCTGCACAAAAAGCAGCAAAAGCAGGCCGAAAACGGACACAAAAACCAGCGTCAGTCCAAATATGGTCAGCAGCATCCTCTTTTCCGACATTAAACCTTGCGCCTCCTGTGTATTGTGTATATGGATGTGTATGTAGACATTTTACAACAAAATAATTGGTTTTGCAAGAGGGGCGTATTTGTGGTACACTGTTAATATTGCACCATGCGGGGTGTAAAATGTATTGAGGTTGCCTTGGGTTTGCCCGGCGCCTCTTTCCGCCTCCTCAAAGGCATCTATAATCCCGCGGTACAAAGCCCCGGCAATCCTCTGCTGATACTGTGAATCAGCAAGATTCTCCAGCGCCTGGGGGTTGGTTTTAAAATCAATTTCCACATAGGCCGTCGGCACAGAAGAGACGTTTAACAGCAAAAGGTCCCTGCGCTCCACAAGCCCCCTGTCGCGGGTGTCAAGCTCCGCAACCAGGTGGTTTTGAATAATTTGCGAAAAAGTAGAATTTTGCAAATCAAAGCGGCCGAGATTGCCATCATGATACATGGGCGAATAATCATTAAAGAGAGTTTCCGTGCCGGCCACAAAGGCACTTTGCGGATATGCGTTTGTATGTACAGAAAGCAGCATATCCCCTACAGTATTGGCGGTGTGGGCGCGCTGTGTATTGTGGACAAAGCTGTCGTCGGTGCGCGTCATATACACCTTTATGCCGCTGCCGGAATTTAGAAACAGCTCGTAAAGATACAGCGAAACAGCCAGGGTGATGTCGCTTTCACGTATGCCCCCCACTGTGGCCCCCTCGTCGGCGCCGCCATGGCCGGGGTCTAAAATCAAAATGCGGTCGTATACATGCCGCGGGTTTATGGCGGTGATATACACATTTCGCGTGTAATAACCGTATTCCGTAAGGAAAATTGCGGGCGCGTCGGTAAAAACGCTCATTGAGCCTTGTACCGGATTGTGCGTGACAAAATTGACTAGATTATCATTGTCGATTATATGGTGGCGGGCCATGTCAAGCTCTGCATTTTCGTAATAGAATATGTATGTAAGGGCGGCATCGTCAAAATCCATGCGAAGCAAGCCGATGTCGATATGGGGCAGATATGGCGGGTCGTCTTCGCCGCCGTTTTCGCCATTTTCGCCCAGGGCCAGGGCGCCTATCACAAAATACGCAAAGATGCCCGCGACCACAGTGAAAACCAGCACCAAAAAGCGCTTTGTAAACCGGGGGCGCCGCCTGCGCATTTTTTTCCTGTTATTATTCATAATATCACCCAAATACAGTATATCGAATTTAAGGAGTTGGCGCAATGCATGATTTAAAAAAAGAAGAGGGCGTGGCTTTGCTTGTTGGCATTGACGACGGCCGCGGCGACATAGAGGCATCCATGGACGAGCTTGAGGAGCTGGCGCAAACTGCGGGCATAAGGGCTGCGGGGCGGCTGGTACAAAAGCGTGAAAAGCCCAATCCCGCCACATACTTAGGCAAGGGAAAGCTGGATGAGCTTGAAGACCTGATATGGCGGCAGGAGCCTACAATGCTGATATTTAACGACGAGCTTAGCCCCGCGCAGTTTCGCAAGCTGAGCGATAAATTTGATTGCATGATAATTGACAGGACTTTGCTGATTTTGGATATATTTGCCATGGGGGCCAGCAGCGCGGAGGGCAAATTGCAAGTGGAGCTGGCGCAGCTGCGCTATAGGTTGTCGCGCCTGTCGGGCCTGGGCAAGATGCTGTCGCGCCTGGGCGGCGGCATAGGCACCAGAGGCCCCGGAGAAACTAAATTAGAGACCGACAGGCGGCATATTCGCAGCCGCATCACTAACTTGGAGAGCCAGCTGAAAGAAATCAGCAAAAACAGGGAGACCATGCGTAAAAAGCGCGAAAAACAGGGCGCCTTTGTGGCGGCGCTGGTGGGATATACCAATGCAGGCAAGTCCAGCATATTGAATTTGCTGGCCTCGTCGGATGTTTTGGTGGAGGACAAGCTGTTTGCCACGCTGGACACTACCCTGCGCCGCATAAACCTGCCCGGCGGCGCGGAAATTCTGCTGTCCGACACTGTGGGCTTCATTGAAAAACTACCCCATCATCTGGTGCGGGCCTTTCGTGCCACGCTGGAAGAGCTGGATTATGCCGATGTGCTGATTTTTGTGGTGGATGCGGCCAATGTCAATCGGGAGAAGCATATGGATGTGGTGACAAAGACGCTGGAAGAGCTGTCCCTTGGCGAAAAGCGGCTTATCACCGTGTATAACAAGATGGACAAGGATGTGGAGCTGCCTTTGCCGCCCTGTCCCCGTCACGAGAAGGCCGTAGAAATGTCCGCTGTGACGGGCGCGGGCGTCGAAAGCCTGCTTGCGGCCATAGAGGCAGCCTATAACAGCGGCAAAACCCGCATGGCTGTGCTGATACCCTATGCTGACAGCAGATTGATTTCATATGTGCATGAGCATTGCGAAATTTTGGAAGAAAGCCATGAAGAGGCCGGGACATTCTTTGAGATTATTGCCGATGATGAAGCGAAAAATCGGCTTTTGGGGTATAAGGTGACGATGGTGTAGGCCTTGAGGAAGTGTGCGGGGTAAACCCCGCTGAAGTAACGGCTACAAGCCGAGCTGCGGGCAAGCAAAAATGCCGCCGCGGGTTTATGCTGCGACGGCGTTTTGTTAAACTATTATTCCAAGAAAGCTGTCACGGCATAAGTTGAATTGGTGCCGCGGAATGTAAATTCGATTCTTAAATGATTGACGCCCTCTACGAAGACAGATATTGGTATTGGTAAATCTTGCGCGTTTAACTCGTGGGTCGCCAATGTACGTCCATCGCCTATGATATTCATGGTGGCACCCGACATACTGGTCCCGTCAACACGGCCCACGTGCCCTGTCAACATTCTGTATTGGCCGTTAAGATTATATAGTGAAAATA